>CAJXUM010000850.1 GCA_913060855.1 uncultured Lewinella sp.
GAGATCAGCCTCGGTCTCGTGGGCTCGGAGATGTGTATAAGAGACAGCTTTTATCGAGCATTTAGATGATGGCATTGGTCAGGTGATCCAAGCTTTAAAGGATAGCAAACAATATGATAATACCATCATTGTTTTTACGAGTGATAATGGTGGTTTATTACGAGATGCAGCGAATAACGGACCCCTGCGAGATGGTAAACAAAGCGTGTATGAAGGAGGTTTGAAAGTACCGACTGCCATGGTTTGGAAAGATGTGATTGCAGCAGGAAGTACAAGTGATTATAAAGCGCTAAGTATGGATTTATACCCCACCTTGGTGGAAGCAGCGGGTTTACGAACTACCCATCCGATTGAAGGAAAGAGCTTCTTGTTATTGCTGAAAGGGGAGGAGGACATGCAAGACACGGATCGGCCTTTATTTTTCTCTAGGCGAGAAGGAGGTACCCGTTATGGGGGATTAACGATTCAGGCTGTGCAATTGAATAATTGGAAGCTATTGCAAAACGATCCCTTTGCACCGCAAGAGCTGTACAATCTGGAAGACGATCCTTTGGAAGAAAACAATTTAATAAAAGAGAAACCGGAAAAGTATAAAGAGTTGAATGCTTTACTGATGAAGCATTTACAGGAAGCGGGAAAGGTGCCTTGGCAGGCAGAGAAGTAGGTTAGGTGAGTTGCGGGTTGTGGGGTTACGGGTTCGCTAACTCGCAACCCCACAACCCGCAAATTGTCACTTTTTTATTCCTTCAAATGCCAGCAATCAATACTCTTCAATTCTGGTCCACCACCACGATCAGCAGAACCACCGGCAATGTAGATTTTCCCTTTGTAAAGAATCGCCTGCGTCCCGTGTCGACCCTCTAACATCGCAGGCAGTGAATGCCACTTACCATCCGATACGTCATAGGCTTCTACTTCGCTATGCGCGGGGACTTGCGTGTCACTTTCACCACCCATTACGATCAGCCGATCGCCAAGTACCACCGATGTAGTACCTGCTCTTAAAGTAGGGAAATTAGCATCGCTAGGTAGGGTACTCCATTTGCCAGTAGCAAAGTCATAGACATCTACAGCAGCTACGGTTAAATCCATCACATGCTTTGTTTTACCAGAAGTATTGCGACCGCCAGCTGCATAGAGTTTACCGTCAATAATGGCTGTTTGGAAATGATCCCGGGTATTGGGTGCATCTGGAAGCGTTTTCCAGGTTCCCGTTTTGGGATCGAATTCATCAAACCAAGTGTTATGACCGGTGAAATGACCGTCCGTATTTCCACATAGTAGATAGAATTTATCTTGATAAATGGTCACGCCAGCTGCGCCTCGTTCACGCCCTTCTGGTAACTTACCAGCCACACGCCACCGATCCTCACTTGGACTGTAAGCATGGATAAATTCGATGGGTTCTTCTTTCGGGTATGGTCCAGTGAAAGCTCCTATCACCCAAATCTCTCCTTGGTAGGCGATCGCTTGGAAGTGATGAATTTCTTGTGGACTATCTGCGCCCTGTGACCAAGTATTAGTGGTAGGGTCAAAAATGTCAACTTTCCGGGTATTACGACCGCCCAAAGCATAGAATTTACCGCCTAGTTCAACGAAGGCAGATTCGTGACGATGATGGGAGGCATTGTTGGTGGTGAGACGTTGCCAGTCTCCTTTTTTCCAGTGTTGTACTAACTTTTGAACTCGCCAATTGAGTACCTCAGTGACATAGAGTTCTTCGCCAGGGCCTGCAGCAATTCCGTGCGCAGCCCTAAACTGACCTGCCTGAGTCCCCGTCCCACCTTTAAACTCACCTAATATATTACCCTCCAGATCAAGCTTAAGGATTTTCTCATTATCTCCATCTGTCATGTATATATTGCGTTCTGGACTAAAGGCAAGGCCCCAGGGTTTGCCCACATTAGCCCAGGTATTGAGGTGTTTTCCTTCCTTATCGAAAACTTGTATTCTGGCATTATTTCGGTCGGCAATATACACTCGGTCCCGATGATCCATGACGATATTGTGAGGGTTGTCGAATTGGCCAGTGCCTGTTCCTTTTTCGCCCCAAGTTTTAATCAATTTCCCATTTTTATCCATCCGTACTACGCGGTGATTACCATATCCATCCGCTACGAAAATATCACCATTCCTGGCAAAGGCAATGTCGGCGGGTTTAAAGAAAAGCACCATGTCTCGGGTTTCATTGTATAGGCCACTAGTACCATTTTCTCCTATAACCATTAGTACTTTTCCCGCCGGATTCATTTTGATCACGAGATGCGAGACCAAATCCGTTGTCCAGATATTGTCTTCACCATCTATACGTAAGCCGTGCGGATCTTTAAAGATGCCATGTCCAAACGAACGGATATATTGACCCGCCGCATCGAACTCCATCAATTGGCGATTACCTTTGTTGAAAGCAAAAATATGTCCCTTGGAGTTGATGGCTACACCCGTAGGCTGGATCATATTTCCATCAGCTGGTGTTTGTAAAAAATGGGGCACGGGTTCTAGCTCAAGCGCTGGAGGAGTAGCCTTTTGTGCGGTCAAAATCTGTGTGACGCAGCAAATAAAGGCAATGTATAGTATTCGATTCATATCAGTTAATCGTTTTGTTTGGTGTAAGTTAAAAGGATTTAATAGTGGAACAAAACCGGTTGCCCAAATAATTCAAATGTCAGGTGATTTTGAATATCCTACAACAATTTAGTGAACTATCTAGTTCTTATGTTTTACCTATATTATTGTAGGTATAGATCTTTGCTATTTTACCCAAGTAAACATTGTAGAATGAATAAATTAAACTGCTTATTTCTTTTTTTGCTAATCGGGACCTTGCTACCGGCCCAGAAAAAGGCCCTCTTGCCAGCGGTCAGCCCCAATGGAGTAGCGGCAACGCATACCAACATCGCCTATGATGCACACGAGCGGAATGTCTTCGATCTATGGCTAGCGGATAGTGAAGAGGCCACACCATTGGTGATCTATATTCACGGTGGAGGATTTGTAGGAGGGGATAAATCTAGGGTCTATGAATATCCTGATGTGGATCAATTCTTAGCAGCTGGGATATCCTTTGCTTCTATTAATTATCGCTACATGACGCAACTCATGGACGGTATTCCTGGCTGCATGCGAGATAGCAAAAGAGCGATTCAGTTTATCAGACATAAAGCCAAGGAATGGAATCTTGACAAGGAGCGTATTGGGGTGTATGGTGGTTCTGCGGGAGCGGGGACTTCTTTGTGGCTAGGCCTGCATGATGAAATGGCGGATCCTACCAATGAAGATCCCATCTTAAGAGAATCTACTCGAGTGCAAGTGATTGGTGCCATAGCTACCCAGGCTACTTATGATTTTACCAAATGGTCAACCGTCCTGGGAGTGACTTACCCCAATGAAGAAATCGAAAAAGCAGCCCTGATGCAAGGGGCCATGGCCCTGGGCTTGAAATCCGTAGAGGCAATGGAAACAGAGGCTGGTCAGGCCATCCGAAAAGATGTAGACTTCTTGAAACTCATTTCAAAAGATGATCCACCTGTATTTGTGAAAAATGAAATGGCAGGAGACCCTGTCAATGTATTCAATATGGATCAAGTGCAGCATCATCCTTTACATGCGATGGCACTGAAGGCAGAGCTAGATAAGATTAGCCATGAGGCCCAGGTTTATGCGCCGGGCTTGGACGTGGCTCCTGCGGATGAAAAGCAATTGTCATTACCGGAATTCTTTATTAAGCATTTAGCGGATAATGATAAGTAGGTGAGACAATAGTAAGAACTAGTAGAACGAGACTTCAGAAGTTTCCTCTGTCATGACTGAGAAAACTTCTGAATTGGGGTAGTCGATATTAGGTAGAGTTCTTTCTATCCACTTTACCATTTTTGGATATATAATATTGGATGTTCGCTACTAGTTTCACTAGTATTGCG
>CAJXUM010000851.1 GCA_913060855.1 uncultured Lewinella sp.
CAGCCTCGGTCTCGTGGGCTCGGAGATGTGTATAAGAGACAGAATTTATAGGATTCCATTATTGCTAAATCGCTCATGTCTTGTCTTTTGTCTCTATTTGCGAAGAGAACTCCCAAAGTACTGAAATAGCTATGTGTTAGATTATGAAATCTTAATCGATAAGCTTTGCTGTTTATCAAACTATCAAATAAATTGAATTTTGAGTTTAGGGCAGCATCAATGTTGTCCTCTTTCAAAACTATTTCAGGAATGCTCTTCTGTGCCATATGAATGTAAGGGACATCTATGTTTTGAGCATCGAAAAACGGTGATTGCTTTAGTAGCTGATATTGGTATCTTTCTGTACCATCAAGACTAACAATGGCTTTTACTTTGCCATTGCGATTTTGGACAATGATATTCGATAAGCCGCCAAAGCTAAATCCCATAATTGCAATCTTGTCATCATCCGCAATTGGAAATTTGCCTACTTCTTTTATCAAAAACTCCACATCTCTTGCCTGAGTTTCCATTTCCTTTACATTGTTATTACTAAACCAACGAGTTTCTGTTCCTCGACTTGGACTCGAGACAACGACAAAACCGTGACTTGCCAAATATTCGCAAAGAGAAAAGTTTTCAATTGATGATGCTTGATAGCTTGGCGCATAAATAACCACGGGAAATTTTCCTTTGGAGAATTCCGAGTTATTGTATGCCATCGTTTTTTCAACAAGATGTTTTTGATTCGCTGGTGTGTTAGCGTAATAAAACCAGTTTAAGATTTGTTCATTGGGTAAATATTCCCATTCCTCCTCTTCTTTGAGAATTTCGAGGTAATCTAAAACCCGCAACAATTCTAAGTCATCTAAACTTTGTTCAGATGGATACCATATACTAACAGGAATAGGCCTATCGATTTCCTTGTTCGTATAGTCATAGACTCTACTGTAAGTTCTTGTGCTATCAGAAGTTGTATAGTGCTTAAATCCTACATTGTATTTTCCCTTTTCAAGGTCAATTTCCGTAAGTGATGTTTGTGCAACAATTAAATTAGCCTGGAAAAGTATTAAAACCTGTAAGATTGTCAATCGCATAATGAATTGGTTAATGTTTGTTTTAAAGATGCGATTGTTCTTCTATTGGTTGCAATCAGCTTGCCGCTAACGGCCAAGTAAAATGAGTATGCGCTCCAGTTGCTAGACGCACTGAAAATTTCTGTTCGCATTGTCATATCAAATAACGCTGTTCGCATATTCATTTTAGTGTCTGTTGTTTATATTTCTATTCGATCATAGTTTTTTAAGGTTTTTAAGGCCCACAAGGTTTGTATGCCCGCCCATTCTAACTTTGTTCCTTCGCTGATGCCATACCAAGTATCCCACCTTCCATCTTCCTGTTGCCGACTAATTAGCTCTTTTAGGTCAGATTCAATAGTCTGTTCATCAAATAAGGAATGCAAAATACTATCGGCCGATGGTGCATAATTTAAGCTATTTGGTTTTCCGTAAAGTCCCCATCCATCATCTGACTTGTTTTTGCAGATGACTCCATCTTCCACGATCCAATGCTTTAAGTTATTCAGTTGCTTTTCAGCCTTCTCTTGGTTTTTAGCATGCATTAAAAATGTAAGCCATCTTGGAACACAGAGATAGCAAAACGCATGTTTTTTCTTTATTCGTTCAAATTCGCTCCAAACAAATTGTTCAGCTTTTTGCTTCCATGGAATGTCAATATTGTATTTCTCTAGCATTCCCAATAAAGGGGCCGTAGTACTTAAGGCCGCCCATTCTTTGACCGTTTTAAAATGTTCTTCACAAGGATAAACACTCATCGGTCGCAACATCCATGGTATTCCTCCCATTTCCGTTGTAACACTTTCGAAATAGGGCATGAAATCTTTAAGAATAAGGTCAGGATTTAAAAAGCCTATTTCATCTAAAGTTTCAAGAGCCATAATACTGAAAAGTGGTTGACTTTCAGGAGATGCTGTGTCTGGTTCCATTCCATGCCCAAAGCCACCGTCTGAGTTCCGATAGGCATATACTGCATGGAACACGCCTTCAGAATTGTCATTTTCGAAATGAAATTGAAACAAACGCCTTTCTATCATTCTCGCATTTGTCAATATAAAATCCCTTGCTTTTAAATAGTTATCTTTTGATAGCTTCATTATGTATGGTGGATTCATATTACACACAACGTTGAGTCAGGTAAGCCCAAAATTCGTTTCACTCGACATGTGTTTAACTGACTCAACGTTGTATGAAACGGTTGGGCTAAATGCAGTAGCCGACGAATGGAGGCTATTGACATTTTAGCCTTTGTGTGTGCCTCGAATGGGCATTACTCCTTTATTGATTAGGCCCCAATTACAAAAGGACTGGCCCCACATCTCAGTTAAACCTATCACTTCGCAGCAGGTACTCCAAAGGCTTGCCTTAGATAATTGAGTCCTTTTCCATTATTTGCATTTAAACTTCCGTGAATATATTTAAGCATATCAGAATAAACCTTGAAGTCGGCGTCGCCTTTATCGGGTATAATGCTTGCACTACTTGATGCAAATGTGAAAGCATGTAGCGTCCCAGTGCTACCACTAGCGACACCAAGTGCTTCATTTTGAATGGTCTTGACATTATACTTGGTATAAAATATTTGCTGACCATTTGACGCTGGATGACTCCAAGTTATAGGGGTATTATTCATCGTATCCGCAACAAAAATTTGTAAATCGGGCGTTTCAACAGTGAAAGGAATTTTTTCCTTTCTTTTAGTCCAAGGAATTTTAATCACAATAGTATCAGAAAAAGGATCTGGAGCACCGAATAAGCTGGCGATATCTATACCTACTTTTGCCCCGGTTCCTCCGGGAGGATATGGTTTAGCAACATTATCAAAAGCCACAATATTGAAATCAACCGCTTGGTTGTTTTTTTGTAAAAAACTTACAATCTGCGCAACACCTGAATTATCAACAGGGCCACCATCTGCCAAGCGTACAACTTTATTGTCAACTAGATCATCAAACGACATCCCATCGGTATCAACAAATTGTACTGTTGAGTCTCCTAATTTAAAACTAAGCGCCAAATCTTCGGCTGCATATGCTACATCAAAAACTTTCGTAAAATGCTCGCTTGCAACAAACCCAGCTGCTGCACTAGAAGCCGCTGCTGCTGTCATAACTGGCACATCGCCGTGATGTAATGGATGTTTTACAGTGTTATCTTTGGAATCAGCACCAAGGGACAGATTCTTAGTATAGCCTATATTGTACAAAGAAGATTCTGAATCTAATTCTCGCAAAAATGGTAGAGGATTAAGCTTAGAGCCAGCCGCCAAACTTGTGAATGTCACAGCCGCTACATCTTTAGGTAATCCATCGCTACAACGTGTGGTTTTTCGATGTTCATCTCCTTCTAAAATAGGCATATTGTGGGGATTAATAGAGTCTTGCAGACAGGCCTGGTAATATCGTTGAAAAAGAGGAATGCGTAATTCCTCTTTTGAATTCAAGACAACTGAATTATTCAACAAAGTAGAAGCTATCAATAATGACTTACCTCTAGCCCAGGGTTGTTTGGGATCGTTAAGCTTGATACTACCCAGAGAATAATCTCTGAACACCAAACTTTCTATAGTTTTTTTCCAATAATATGGGGTTCCTGCATAATAATCAGCTATACAATCAATATACTCGGCTTCTTCGAATTTACCTGGATCACTACCTAAATGATGGCTACAAGGATGAGTGTGCCCCAAAAAATGCTTATAGGTAGCAGCATTAAAATGTTTCTTTTGTTGCCCTATCCATCCTGTGGAAGCCCAGTTTTCAATAGCTTTTGTTGCCTGAATGTCTTCTACAAATGGCCCAGAATACATTAACCTGTCTCTTATACACATCTCCGAGCCCACGAGACCGAGGCTGATCTC
>CAJXUM010000852.1 GCA_913060855.1 uncultured Lewinella sp.
CACTATCCTCTTCGTCGGCAGCGTCAGATGTGTATAAGAGACAGATGGTAGATAGGCGAGCTTTTGCGGTAGGCAATACTATCCAGAACCGGTGTATTGAGAATATTGGAGGTGTAGCCGTGGTTGTAATGCGCCCAATCGGTCACCGAACGCAAAGCAGCACCAGCTTTGAAGGTGCCAGGTGAAGTAAACAGTCCCATCAAGGTAATAAACCCACCGTATGATCCCCCATATATTCCAATGCGATCGGGATCAATTTTCAATTCATCCACCAAATACTTGGCGCCATCTACTTGATCACTCAGGTCTTTTCCGCCCATGAAACGATAAATTCCAGTACGCCAATTTCGGCCATATCCAGCACTACCTCGGTAGTCAATATCCAATACCGTATAACCGTTATCTACCAATATATTGTGAAACATATATTCACGATAGTAACTACTCCACCAAGAATGTACATTCTGCAAATAGCCCGCTCCGTGCACAAAAATCACAGCAGGTCCATTACGTTTGGCTTTTTTCGGGCGGTACAAACGAGCCGGTACGCGAGCGCCATCACTGGCCGTAAAAGTCACTAGCTCTGGATCACGCCAGGGGTATTGGTTAAATTCAGCTGTGGTAGACTTCGTTAATTGCTTTCGACTAGCCCCAGCCTTATTCTCCATCAAATACAATTCCCAAGGTTTGTTACTATAGGAATAACGAATCGCTAAATACTTTTCATCTGGAGATAGGGTTACATCATTATTCCCCACTTCCTTGGTGATACGCGCTAGCTTCCCGCCCGCCAAAGGTAGGTGATAGAAGTGCTGCTCAGCAGGGCCTTCAGCATTGGCCGTAATGTGAAAGCGGCTTTTATCGTGCGAAAGTTCGGCAGAGAGGATTTCGTATTTCCCATTGGTTAGCGCCTTCTTGTCACCCGTTTTTACATTAACCGTATACAGATGCGAAAAGCCAGTAGCCTCCGATTGGAAATAGACTTCTTGGTCATTAGGCATCCAGCCGATGGTCCCACCAAAGAAATTCCAACCGCCTACTCCAGGGCCGCCTACCCAGGCCTCGTCATGCTGCCAGTCCAAGGTCTTCAATTTACCGGCAGCCACATCCAATGACATGATCCAACGATCCTTGTTATCCAAGCTACGTACGACGACGACGGCCTGTCCTTCAGTGGAATAATAGGGTCCTAAAATGATGACAGCTCTC
Source organism: uncultured Lewinella sp. (assembly GCA_913060855.1). GTDB lineage: Bacteria > Bacteroidota > Bacteroidia > Chitinophagales > Saprospiraceae > DT-111. The sequence goes on from CAJXUM010000852.1 coordinate 1,210, forward strand.
GGATCGCTATAGGTCGATTTGTACTCTTCCGACCCCTTATGATAGGAGGCCAAGTAAGCCGGTTTATCGTAAATTCCTTCAATTTGCTTGGTATCTAAGATAAAGAAGGTGTCTTTTTCTATATCATATATCCCAAACTCAAAGGTGCTCTGAGGACTGCCTACCTTTGAACGGGCTTTAATATCTTCGACAAAACCTGATTCTGTCACATAATTGGGAACTTCTGTCCCATTTCCGGTACTCCGACGCGAGAGTTGAAAAGTAACAAAATGACCATCTGGACTCAACTGTTGGTTAGATACCGATTTATTCCCAGTATAAATTGTGAGTGGCCTTTTGGCTTCACGTGCTTTATTATTTCTTGTACGCAATTCACGCACTTCTTTTCGCTGTTTTAAAATACCAAAATACTCCAATTGATCTTTTTCCAACCAGGTTTTATAGTCTGATTTAGAAGGCGATTTGCGAGCACTACCCGTTTTAAAATCGGTCAATTGTTTCAAAGCACTGGTAGCTAGGTCCCAGCTAAATAGATTACTACCCACTTGATAAATGATCTGGGCTTCGTCCTTTGAAAAACTGGGATTAGATTCCCGGGTGACTGTATTCGTTAATTGTTGGATTTCTCCCGTTTCGCGCTGTTCCAGAAACAGGTCACCGTTTCGGGTAAATATTTTCTTGCTGCGATCTTTGCTATAGACTCCTCTTCCCGGTAAGTTCAATTCCTCTTCTAAAGAAAGGGCTTCCGGTTCGGTTTGGGTCAAGCCTATTTTGTACCAGGATCGCAGTGTGTCTTGATTAGGATTCCAAGAAAAGTAAATCGTCTTGCTATCTTCCGACCATCTGATGCTGGAGGGTGAATAGCCGACGAAGCGCTCCCCCTGCATAATTTGAGGGATACTTAAGGCGGATTTATTCGACACCTTTTGGGCTTGTAGTGTCATCGAGGAAAGTAACAAAAAAGTCAGTCCGACGGCATATTTCATCATGGTACAAAGTTTTGCAGGTAGAATAGGAGTAGCTAGTGTATTGCTAAAAGCTGTGTATTAATAATTGATTGGCTACTGTTTGAGCGCATAAAAATAGTTTCTGGTACTTCATTCCTTCGAATTTCGCCTCAAAAAAACATTCTTAAGCAACTTCATCATATATTTACTATAGCTAATCGATAAATGGGCATGAATCTATTATAAATCCCATATTTTCGAAAAGTAGAAAATTATACTAATATAAATGCCATTTTTGGGAATAGGATTTTCGTTGGCCTCAGGCGATACGATAAAATTCTGTCGACCCCAACGTATGTTTCACTAGTATGAGTTTACCAAAAAATATAGCACCCACTGACAATAGGTATTGTCCAAACTGCCATTATCCCTTGGCTAAGTTTGGAGAATTCTGTTCCAACTGTGGCCAAAAATATACCGATGGGAAGGTGCCACTATGGGTATTTCTCCATGACTTGACGGAGGCTATTTTTAATATTGATTCAAAGATATTCAATACCGTTTTCAGTTTATTTATCCCCGGAAAACTCACAATTCAGTTTTTTAAGGGCCGACAAAAACGCTATGCAACTCCGCTACGCTTATTTCTGATCTTGGCTATTCTTCACTTCGCCGCACTCACATGGATGATCGGAGAAGAGTCCTTTAATTTTTCGAATAGTGATAGTGATTCTCCCGAAAAGGACGCTTATTCTCAGCTTTTCTTAGAAGACTTTGACACCATAAAAGAAGATATTTTTGTCCTATTTGATGAACAACCTATTATCAGAGCAGCCATCGATAGTTTAGAGTATCGACTAGATAATTTAAGTGAAGATTCTATAGATTTGGGCTACCTTTCCTTTGATAGAACCGGTCTGAACATTGATACAGAAGACTTTGTGGTGGCCAAAGTTGATCTTTACACTAAAACATCTAGAGAAATAGTAGACCAGTACGGATTGGAAGGTTTCTGGAATCGATTACAAATGCAACAGATCCTTCGGATCACAAAAGATGGCAAATCTTTCTCTTCTTTCGCCATTGGGAAACTAGTCTGGATGGTAGCCCTAATGATGCCCGCACTCGCTTTCTTATTGAAATTGCTCTATATCCGGCGAAAAAAATATTTTGTTGAACATCTCGTTTTTTCTTTCCACTACCATGCTTTTGCTTTTTTCATATTCACCTTTGTTTTCTCTTTCCTGAGGCTATTAGAATTGGGATATATCAATAGTATCCTAGACGAAGAAGTGATTGTAGGGGTTCCGTTACTAGGGGTAATGATTTACCTCTTTATAGCGATGCGCCGCGTATATGGGCAAGGATACTTCAAAACTTTTATCAAATACAGTATCCTTAATTTTTCCTACATCTTCATATTTACCGTATGTTTGGTCCTTACTCTTCTAGTGAGCTTCTTGTTCTATTAGAAAGGGATCCGATTCAATAGACTTTATACTGAAATGGGTTGTATAGGGTGGGGATTAAGATTTTTAAGCAAGGCGAGGCTCGAAGAAGGAGCAGCTGTGGAGCCGCCAGGCAGGATAGCCATAAGCTACGCGACTGATGAAGAACGAAGGCTTGCTTAAAAAGATCATTCAGCTCCTACAAATTATTTTAGCATAAAGCCTAATAGCAGTTGAATATTTAAAACACCTGAAAATAGCCTTCAGGGACAGTATTCAGCTCGTTTATTACGATCTTTTGTTATGC
>CAJXUM010000853.1 GCA_913060855.1 uncultured Lewinella sp.
ATAAGAGACAGTCCTTATACAACCCATTTCAGCATGAAGCCTAGTATTAAGGACAAAGTTAGTTGGAAAATAGTTGCATTTGAATTTTTAGGCTCTTAAAAGATTGTTAATCCGCGTCCGCTTTTGTTAAAGTGGGTTAAGATACCGTAGGTCAGATGTTGGAAGTCGTAGGTGGTAGGTCCAGTTTCGATATTGGGGCTGTTTCGATCAAGACCTTCTAGGACTTACGACCTTCAACTTTTACCAAGAACGAGGTCCTCATCTTTTAAAAAGGCCCGCATTCAACTCATACCCGATTGATTCAGGCAGCAAGTGCAAGTAATTGGATGGGTATAGGGGCTGTTGCCGTTCTACGAACTGGATTTCTCCCTTCTTCTTCACCCCCTCTTCCTTCAGTTTATGATCCATCATTTCACCTAAGCCCTGTTTTTCGCGATTCCACCTTCCCACGTAATGATCGGTATCGACGATCACGGAGTTTTGAATGCGATAAGTCTGGTTTCCCTCAAAACTATTGGTCCAGAAATAATGGCAGCCACTAATCACATTGTTAGTAAACGTAAAATCAGCCTTGTTCTCACCGATCCAGAACGCACTTTCATAAGCACCATAAATAATGTTATTACGGATCGAGCAGCCATCTATATTCTGAAATACTAGGATCGCATTCCTACAAGCTTTGAAAACACAATGATTGATATCGATGGTTTGTCCTTGCGCCCATACTCCGCCTTGGATAGCTGTCGAATTTTGTTCGGCGATAAATAGGCATTGGGATACCACCATATCCTGTAAAGCTGGATTTTCTCGGGTAATGGGATAGTAAAAAGGAACTTCAGGGTTGGCATTGCCCAAGAACTTTAGGCCGCGAATCGTCACATGACTGGATGCCACCAAGAAACCGGTTGAATGGGGAAACTGTGTATCCGAATTATTGGCAGATACCGATTGTATAATGGGCATTTTCTCCGGTATCCAATCCGAGTCACTTGGCATGATATGGGCTTCAATGATATATCTTGCGGTATCCTTTAGCATCTTTATAGGATTTATCGCAATTTTGTCATCGAGTACATAGGTACCTGGCATAAGTTTGATGATGATATTACCTTGCCCCGTTAAGGCATTAGCAATTTGCACGGCTTTCGCTATCGATTGGAGCGGGGTGGCCAACTGGCCAGCTTGATGGTCATTCCCATTCACGGCATCTACATAAATGGTTTGTGCGGGTATCGCGTGTATTAGAAAACAAAGGATGAAAACGATTAAGTACCAACTCTTTCTCATGTGGGTTGTTTTAAACTTCTTCGGAATTAATTTCTCGTGGCAATACTCCTTCATCCACACTGAAAAAAGAAGTTCATTCGCGTTTATTTTACGTTCAAAAAGAAGTTAAGGCATCAGTTCCAAATGAAATGTCCAACTTGACTTGTTATTTTTGCTGCTAGCAGCGTTAAAAAAAGATTCGCGTAACTAGGCTAGGCTCATTTTTTTCGCCTTGCTAGAAACAAAAATTCCTACGCCAATTTTGTACATTCCATTTAAACCTAATGCCTAAATGGGGAATCCGGAGACATATTATATCAATCAGTGCAAATCGGCCATCGAAAAGCAGTTGGCTTGGTCGGAGAGTAGCCAATGGAAACAGCGCGACTACCTCAACTTGATCGAACTATTGAATGAGAAAACCGGGACCGCCTTGAGCTTATCTACTATCAGAAGAATCTGGAAGCCCGACTTTGGCGGCACCCCCCACCCTGCTACCCTCGAAGCACTCGCTCGCTTTCTCGATTATGACAACTGGCTCGCGTTTAAAAAAGCACATGCCCCGACGGCGGCTAACGAGACACTTCATCCAAATCCAGCTCCAAGGAAACGCATCTATAGCTCCCTGGCAATAACTAGCTTATTGAGCATTGTACTTTTAGCCGCACTGGCTTTGGTTTTGGGGTGGATAAATGCCAAAGAGCGCCCCGCCACTGGCCAGGTACAATATGATCCTACTGAAGTATCATTCAGTTGCAACAATGCGGTGACGGTAGGAGTACCCAATACCGTAATCTTCAGCTATGACGTCAGTGAGGTAAAAGCAGATAGTTTTTTCATCCAACAATCGTGGAATCAATTTCGGAGAGACCGCGTCAGTCCGGCAAACAACACACTAACGAGCACCTATTTGGAGCCAGGTTTTCACCGCGCTAAGTTGATCGCCAATGATTCTATCATTCAGGAAACGAATGTGCGGGTGTATACCGATGACTGGGTGGCCCTAGTGCAAGCCCAAGAGACCGATGAAATACCAATCTATATTCCCGCCCAACAGGCTACCCAGAGCGGAAACTTACAGCTGACAGCTGGAGATTTAAGTCAAAATAAGATACCCCTCACTGCAGGCACTATGGTGGCCTATTATTACGTCAACGAATTTGACGGCCTTAGCGGCCAGGCTTTTGCACTGGAAACACGTATAAGGTGTGACAGCATCCTCAACCTGAGTTGCCCTTATATGGCCCTGTCGATTCTGGGTGAAAATGACATGCATTTCATTCCACTTGTGGCAAAAGGCTGTATTGGAAACATCTCGGTCAAGTTGGGGGAGGTCATCAAATACGGCAAAACCAATGATTTATCGGCCTTTGGTAGGAATGTATATGAATGGCAGTTGTTGAAAGTAAGTGTTCAAGATCAATTAGCTAGAATTACACTGAATGATCGTTTAATTTATGAAATTCCTTTCCAGCAGGATATTGGAGCGATTGTGGGATTTCGTATTCTTTTTTCGGGGACGGGGGCAATTGATTATCTACAGCTTTCTTCTCCAGTCGGTGATGAAGTGATTTATCGGGCGGATTTTGATGCTTAGGGCAGGCGGGTAGCAGCACCGCTGGCAGACGGATGGAGGATAATACAGATACTCCGCCCTTACAGGCTTGTTGAGGCGGCAGCAGCATTACTAATGCAGTAGGTAGCTGCTCATAGTGGGCACATCTATTCTATATAATTAAACCTCTCCATCCTATGCTAATTCGGTGGCATAGACGCTCTCCGCCATGTTGGCTTAGTGCTAAAACCTTCTTCATCTTAATTGTAGATGAATATGGTCATCATGTCTTACTGCTTGACAGCCATGAAATCTGATTTTACTATCGCCACTTAAACCTAAGCGATTCTTTAAGTGAGGTTCAATAAATATTTTCCCAATTTCACTCCTCTTGGATATTTCCTGGAGTAACGCCTTATTCGCTAATTCATCAAATTGATAGCGACTCTTCCTTATGGCCAATTTGCTCAATAGGCTATACTGCCAATTCCCTTTTTTCTCACATTCGCTAATCTGATCCACTTCACCCATTCTAGGATTTTCTGTATATCCATAACCCAATAGGGTCGGTGATTTATTAATCCGTTCACCCGTTTTTGCGTTTTTATAGACAAATCCGATGTCCAACTTCTTTCCGTCATCATGACTTAAATGGGGTAGTAATGGAAATTCATCAATGATCGGAAAATTCGCATCTAGATAGCGTATTTTCGTCCCTGGATATTTCTTATTCATCCTCTTACTTACCGAAATCAGCAAGACTTTCAATGCTGGCTTTACATAATGTCTATTCCCCAGGACTGTCAACACATTTGCTGGTCTTATCGGTATCTCTCTACTTGAAAGTATAGGTAAGTTTACTCTTCCATATGCTTTAGCTATCTGTGGGATTATCACGAGATTAAATACGAGATATATCCCACCAAAAATCCCGAATCGAAGTAATCTGCTCTTTAGCTTGTTATTTGTCTTTTCTTCTATTCTCAACCCAATTGGCTTATACATCAGATAAATCAATCCCCCAAATTGAGTCAAAACAGTCAATATGATTGTGATAAATATCTGTCTCTTATACACATCTGACGCTGC
>CAJXUM010000854.1 GCA_913060855.1 uncultured Lewinella sp.
GAGATCAGCCTCGGTCTCGTGGGCTCGGAGATGTGTATAAGAGACAGGTCTTAAAGTATTTCTGATTTAAATAATAAGGCCAATTCCACGATCGGAAATTCTTTTTCTGTTTCGCATGCTCCACTTTTTCTTGTAGGCGTGAGTTCAAATAGGCTTGATGAACTAGCAATTGGGAAGAAATCAAAGCTTCATTTTTCTTCAATAGAAAGGCATTTTGAGCAGGTAGTTTGACCACTAAATAGTGCACATCTAGATGTTGAATAAAATTAGCATGAAGATTGACACGCGTGATCAATAGGTTCCAGTTAATCAAGCTGGCAACAAGTAGGATCGTGAATACCGACCAACTGTTTCGATGCAATAGAAAATAGATACTTTTCCGATCTCTCACTTTTAGGTATAAACTCACCAAGCCTACCGTCACAATCAATAAAAAAATAAAAACCCCGATTCTTTTATGTGTTAATCCGTAAGCATTGAGGTATTGAAAATTTCTCTGCCCTACGGAGAATACCATAAATATATTTTGCCCTATCCAGAGATAAGCTAACCTTTTTAAGCCTTCATTGTCAGGATAAAAATTGAGGTTTTTACGGAAGATGAACAGGACGACTGCCGCAGCAAGAAGGATCGCGAAAATCAGTAAATAAGTGCCTTCATGCACATATTGACTAAGTTCAACTGCTCCCAATGGCCGCCGACTCAGCCAGACATAAAATAGGTCGGTGAGATTGACGATGAATAGCAGTCCATTGAGCATTGCGAGTGTGATCAAGCCAATTTTAAACCGATTCTTTAAAACAAGTGGATTGAAAGAAATTTCAAACCATCGTTTTTGCCTTTTTCGCACCAATTTTAATCCAAATTTTTCCTGCAATGCAGAAAAGAAATCACCTAAAGGACTGAGTACTAAACCTGCTCCAAATAAGGTAAAACCCAGCAGAAATAGCAGAACTTGACTCCCGTTAAATTGCAATATACTGGGGCCGCTGAATTGCGCGAGAATGTTATCAATTATTTCTCCAAACTTGGCATTTGCCAGGTAATAGATGAATAGGAAAAAACTAAATAATCCTAAGGGAATAATGAGTCGCAACAATTGGCGGCTAAGTTGATGAATGCTAGTTGTACCAGCGATATGTCTTGACCAAGATTGATACAAAGACTTGGGCAATAAGGCCAAACTACCTAAAGCTGCACTAAAAGCAAAAGGAATAAAGCGAAGATATTGATGTTGGATAAAGCCTAAAAAAGTAAGCAAGGATATCCAGTACATGACTTTTGCTAGTGCCGAAGCATTTCCGACTACGGCTAAAGCCGCTAAAAAAGTAGCGGCAGCACTGATACTTACCTCTAAGGAGTACGGCGCCTTATGACGGTGTTTCGCCAATGCCATAACTAGTATCGGAATACTAAATAGTATGGTATTCAAACCCATTTGTTCTTGGTAGAATAGATTGGCTAATAGCAGCCCTCCGCCAATGAGTACGATATTGGTGACGATTACTTTTCGCATAAGATTTGGTTTTTGGAGAAGACATAAATCAAACTTAGAAATAAGGAGAATATGATAGCCATTCCCCAGATATTCTTGTGGGCCTCCATTTGGGTAAACAGTGATAAAGTATCTTGTAAGATTAAAGCTGGATTGGCGACAACATCCCAACTATTCCACCGTAAGAAACGCCCTGCTGCAATGCCTAAACCACTCAAACTAATGGCCCCAAAAATCATCATTTGACTGAGCGCACCTCCAACGCGATCTTTCAGTAGCTGCGCGATGAGTTGTATAGATAATAGGCCAAGATATAGGCCACTCCAGGCGAAAACAAAGAAGGTGAAAGTATCATACCATAATGGCATGAATGCTCTCGGTCGAATGTGGATAAGATCGGTAATGATATAAGGGGAATTGGGAAAAAACAATAACCATAATAGAATGCCAGGCCAGAATATCCAATGAAAGAAGGATTGTTCTCGCAAATGATAAAGTACGAGAGCGATCCCCAGTGGGATACCTGCTAGAAATAGATTCCATAATAAAAATAGAAAACTTTGACTTCTGTACATGATCATATTGTCCAGGCTGGCCAACTGTTCCCAAGAGCCATCCGTAAACAGGTGACGGAAAACGATCAAGCTGAGATCAAAAATCATCAATAGTGATAAATTAAAAATTTGTTTTTTGGAGATATTCATGCAAAACGATTTATTACGAGTCTTGGACTAGAAAATAGATTTATAGTAGGCGGAAGGTTTTTTAGCTATAAAGGCCTTCATTTCTTCGATAGGTTCATCGAGGAGATATTCGAAGTACCATCTATAGAATCGCCTAAGTTCTTTGCCTCGGCGGTAAGCCCTTCGAAATGAACCCCAGTATTCTGGAAAAGTAAAACTGGCCACTACTGCGGTACCAATAGCATATAAACTTCTTTTGCCATTCCCAATCAAACAAAATTGCATTTGCGATTCTGCTACAGCATGGGTGTCATAATCGAGTAATACGTGAAATACATCATGATTTTCTAGCTTTGGAATCAAGTGAATCTCATTTCTCTGCAAAAAATGCCCCAGCGTTTTACCTAGCGTCCCATCGGGATACGCCATGAGCTCTGCGCTGGATTTTTGCCAGGCCGGCCGGCCCTGTTTGAACCATTTGATGTACAATGGATAAGTGAATCCTACCAATTGTATCATGATTCCTTCTCGTATTCTAAACAGTGGCCAGCCGGTGACTTCGGGAGTGCGCGTCATATGTTTTATTTAAAAGTACTTTGTATTTCAAAGTTAAAAAGCAAAAAAAATTTAAGACCTCATGTTCAATAGTTGTTCCAAAGCATTGAGGTGATCATTAAAGGATTGTCTACCTATAGCTGTAACCCGATAGGATGTATTGGGTTTTCGGCCGATAAATTGTTTTCTAACCTCAACATAACTATTGCTTTCAAGTGCTTTGACATGGGACGCTAAATTCCCGTCTGTCACTTCCAAGGTCTGTTTTAGTGTTTTAAAATCTACCCAATCGTTGACCAACAGAATAGACATGATCCCTAGACGAATCCGGTGATCAAATGTCTTATTTAGATTTATAATAATATTTTTCATAAGGTAGCTTAAACAGCTGCTGGTTCTATTGAGTCTCTTCGTTCATATTTTAGATACATGATAGTCCCATATAAAATATGTAAAAATCCAAACCCCATTACCCAAAATTCCAAGCCGAATCCAATATTGAAAACGGCAATGATACCGAGGACAATTTCGCAAAGACCTAGGTAATAGATGTCATGTAAAGTATACTTGCTAGCATTGACCAAACCCAGGCCATAGAATATTAGGGTGGCTGGTGCAATGAGTCCTGCTATTCCATGCATAAATAAAGCAATGCAAAAAAATCCTCCAGCTAATAATGGAATGGCCAAACTAATGATCAGCCGTTTAGTAAGCGAATCCCAAATAGGTTGTCCTTTCAGTCTTGCCTTTCTAGTGGTGAAGTAGACACCTGAAGATAGCGCACCTAACAAAACACCTCCACCCGTTATAAGAAAGAACGTAATGTAATCAATTCCCCATTTGTTGGCGGACTGTGCCGTAATATAGTACATCCGCTTATTTTCGAAGGGAGTTATCCCCAAATAAATATAAACCATAGTGGCTCCTGCTAGTGCAAAAAGCCCCGCTGCTACCCCCGAAAGGCCACTCAATGAAATGAATCTGGACGATCGCTCCATGAGTGAACGAATGTCACTCAGTGTTTTCAAATGGTTTTCGTGTGTCTTAGTCATTGTAATGCTTTAAAAAGTACTTTGAATTACAAAGTAAGTCTATTTTTAGAATAAATGCAAATACTTAGCTATATGTCTGTCTCTTATACACATCTGACGCTGCCGACGAAGAGGATAGTGTAGA
>CAJXUM010000855.1 GCA_913060855.1 uncultured Lewinella sp.
ACACTATCCTCTTCGTCGGCAGCGTCAGATGTGTATAAGAGACAGCGTTTCTCTAGCTCATCTTTGATCGCTACACCATAAGCCTCGTCATACAATACGCCAACGGTCAGCAGTACTATTTCTTCAAACTCGCCTAAAGAATATTTTTTCATATGATAAAATTCCTAATTGTAGTATACTTCCACAAATATAATAAAATTCCTAATTGTAGTATACCCAAAAAATGGAAGATTGTCCATGGCAGGTGTTCCCACCTCAATAGATTTGGAATAGAAGATAATTAAAGACTAGCTGGAAAAGGAAAGCCTGCGTAAGGAAAGCTGTCGAAGCTTATGCTAGGTTTTGCATCATCGCCATGACTTCTTTGGCTTGTTCAAAATGCCTTTTTTCGTGAATGACAATGATATCGAAAGCTCGTTCTAACCTATATACGATATTAGAATTGACCGGGGAGCTGATGACCACTCCTCGTTCTACTAGATTTTCTGCTGATTCAATCTGTTGGGCAAGTGTTTGTTGATGTGCTTCAAATTCATCTAAGATATCAGCTGATAAATCACTTGTTTCGGGTTCCCAAATGGGAAAGGTCTTCATTTTTCTCTTGCGATTAGCGTCGCTAGCGTTATAGATTACATTTCCAAAAAACCGGGTGACAATCGTAAGTTTAGACCACCAAGGCGTATTATACACACCATTTTGCACTTGTTCTATGAGTGGAAAATAAGTTTTATTAATGGTGATAAGGTGATCGATATTTTGAGCTATACTCCAAGTTTCTGCATTGGGTTTCCAATTGAGTTGCTCGGCAGATAAGCCGCCAAAGGCTTGTTTGAATAAAGCAGTATTGGCTGCCAATTCGGTCTTCCAAGCAGTCATCTTAGTAGTAATCTTAGCATTTGCCATTAGATAGAGGATTTCCGTTAAACAAATTCATCATTCTTAGGATACGTAGGGCGCGGTCGATCAGGACTCACCCGTTGATTTTCCAAGGCTGGCATGGTAAACTTTGCTCGATAGTAGAAGCCGGCCAAAAATCCGAAAACAAATCCGCCGATGTGTGCCCAATAAGCTACTCCTGCACTTTCTGCCGTAGGTACAGTCAAAGCCGCTGACCCGGCCATCCACTGTTGCCCAATCCAAAGGCCCAAGAAAAGAATGGCAGGTACTTTGAACACAAAAAACACGACCAATACCTTTACCCTCGAACGGGGAAACATCACCAAATAAGCACCCAGCACCGCCGAAATAGCACCACTAGCTCCCACCGTAGGAATTTCGCTCCCCGGATCGAAGAAAATATGACAAGCATGCGCCGCCATACCCCCTAAAAAGTAAAAAAGGAAGAAACGTGTGCTACCGATCGTAGCCTCGATATTATCTGCAAATACCCAAAGGAAGAGCATATTGCCAATCAAGTGCATCCATCCGCCATGCAAAAACATACTAGTGAATAAGGTATGTAAGTCTTGCCCATTCACAATCTCATAAGGTAAGGCTCCAAAATCAAAAATAAATTGGTTCAAAGCCCCAGGCGTCGCATTTAGCGAAAGCTCATAGAGAAAGACAAGAATATTGAGCGCAATAAAAGAATAGCTCAACAATGGATAATGGCCTCCCTTGACGTTGTCGTCACCAATGGGAAATATCATACTTTAATTTTACGTCAAGGTAAGTAGGTTTTGACTTGCGTGCAAATCAAATTGACTAAGAGCGGAAAGGAATCTGGAATAATCATCCGATCGGGTGAGAGAAAAGTGCTTTACTATCCTTAATTTTATTCTAACATATTTTCAGTAAAATTTTAACCTTATGACAAAAAAACTACTTACTCCGTCTTCTTCTCTTTTAGGCTTATTCTTCCTCCTTTTCAGTTTGCACGCTGAATCTTCCCAAGCCCAAGGTACGCCAAAAAGAGACTCCATCTACATCGATAAAGGAATTAATAATACCAGCAATTTTGAAGGAGAGACACGGATCTACTTTTTAGCGGAGGACGAACAAGGGCGAACCCTGGATAAAGTGATTCATAAAAAAGACGACAGCGAAACCTTTGTTCCTTTCCGCCGACATCTATCTGCTTACCAGGGTCCGAATTTGACAAACTTCCGCATCCAGGCCTGGAATGCAGTGGATAATGAATGGCTCGACATCCGAGAAGATATTTATATCTATGACGGTGACCTACTCATGCGTTATCTGAGACGAACCTTCCAAAGTGGTTCCCTACAAGATTATCGCCGTTGGCAATATACTTATGATAGCAATGGGAATGAAGAGAACGTTTGGCTACAGGAAAAGCAAAATGACAATTGGGAGAATCTAAGTCAAAAATCCATGACGTACAATGAGGCAGGAGAATTGGCTACCCAGACGCTACAGCGATGGGTAGACTCAGCCTGGAAAAATAGCCGCCGCCGAAACTGGGAATACGATATGGCCACTTCACTAACGCGAAAAGTTACCGTAGGGGCCTGGGATACGCCAACGGCCAGCTGGATACCCGTTTTCATACAAACCTTCTCCTATAATATGGATGGGCGATGGACAGGCTCTGCTTATGAAGCTTGGGACCAAGACAATCAAATCTGGGTCAACACACAACGAACAGAATATCTTTATAATGATCAGCAAGAACCCACGATTCAGGTCATGCAAGATTGGGAAAACAATGCCTGGCGCAATAACCTCAGGGGCGGACTTAGTCTCGATGGGACAACTCAAATTGCTACCATCCAACAATGGAATGATTCGGCAGATGATTGGGAAAACTTTCTCCGTTATCAACGTTCTTTTGACGGTGCGGGACTAGAACAATCACAATTAGGGATGGAGGCTTGGGATGCTTCTACCGAAAACTGGATCAATAAGAATTTCACTCGCCGTTATACTTATTTCTGGTCAGAAGCGGTCGTCAATGCCCTCGACCCAGCACAATTGCCTACTTCTTGTAAAATCCCCAACCCCTACACCGCCGGATTGCCTTTTAGCTGTGAAAACACGAATGAGAAAGGACCGATGAGCTTAGAATTATTTGACATGATGGGGCGCAGGGTATTATATCAAACAACGGACTACCAAGCAAGTGGAACCATTGATTACCCGCCCATTCCAGGCGTCTACATTCTGCGTATTAGCCAGCAGCAAGCCGTACAGCATATCCAGCGCTTGGTGATTCAGTAAGTAATCAGGTAGGTACACGTAAATTTCAAAGCAACAAATCAAAAAAAATGAAGACAAGATTATTATATATCATACTCCTCATGGCCGCCGCCAATGCTATATCCGCCCAAGACAATTGGGATTTCAAAGTGTTTGAAAAAAATGCCAGAACGTGGCGCGATAGTGGCTACTATTTCCAAATAGAGTTTGTCGATTTTCGCATCCAAAAACTGAGCCTGACACCTGGAGGAGATGGAAAAATAAGTGTTGGGTTTCGGTCTACCGACCCCAGTGGACAGCAATATCGGGGTAGAGCTGTATTCACGCTAAACCTCAATTCAATTCCTTCCGATTTGACACCAGGCGTGGGCACGCTGGGAAAAGCAAGTATGACCATCGCCCAAGATGTACTCATCTGCCCTTCCCCTGAACAAGAAGTTGGCTTAGGACAGAATGATCCCTTCTTTCCGCTTTATTACAGCGGTTTCATCCTACACCTAAATGGTAAGATGTTAGAAACAAGCGTACCTATTGCGGTAGAATTACGCGATATGGAGATCGTCTTATAGGTGCTTCTATAGCCCTTTTGATTGTTTAACATCTCTACCCTAGCTCATCTATTCCTATCTAATTTTCACTGAATCGATAGGAATGGATGAGCTTTCCTCGTTCTAAGTAAAGAAACAAAGCCAGCTCTATCACCTGTCTCTTATACACATCTCCGAGCCCACGAGACCGAGGCTGATCTC
>CAJXUM010000856.1 GCA_913060855.1 uncultured Lewinella sp.
TCTACACTATCCTCTTCGTCGGCAGCGTCAGATGTGTATAAGAGACAGATTTATTCCTTATTTTCTTATCTCACTGATAGATCTGACGTCCTAAGAGCATATACCATCTCTTCTTACAGCTAATGTTTGAAGGGCATTTTGAGTTGTGGTTCAGGCAAACGAATCCTATTCTTTTCTATATAAACCAACAAGCATGCAAAAGAGATTACTACTGTCAACGGGGATGTTCTTTCTGGCGATGACACTGATGATGGGCCAATATGCCGAAGCACCAGATGGGCTGGGCATTCGTGGCGTTTTTCCTAATTACCAATGGCCGATGGATCAAAAGATTATTGGCGGAGAATTTGGCGGAGGAATAGAAATAGAATATGTCGGACATTTGAATAATTACCTCAATTTTGCCATACCCTTTCGAATTAGCGAAGCACAATTGCCATTGGACGAATTGGGAAATACTAGGAATGCGGGTATTCTAGGCCTAGATGCCACATTGCAACTAAAGCTTTTTAACGAGCCTTCTTTCGTTTATCCTTATCTACTAGCCGGTGTGGGCGTGTCGACCGAAGATTTTGGGGCTGTCAACTTAATTATTCCATTAGGCTTGGGACTTAATTTTAGAATGGATAAACATGTATATCTTTCTACCAAGGGGGAATACAGAGCGAGTTTTGACGACCTGAGAAGCAATTTACAACTTGGACTGGGCCTACATTTTATTTTGGGAGAAGGGAAGGAGGAAGCACCAGTTGTCATTGATGCAGATGGGGATGGCGTGCCCGATGCGCAAGATTTATGCCCTACGGTAGCTGGAATAGCAGGGTTAAATGGCTGTCCCGATGGCGATGGCGATGGGATTACCGATGGCGATGATGCTTGTCCGACGATTGCTGGAACACTGGCTTTCCAAGGCTGTCCCGATACCGATGGCGATGGTATTGCCGATCCAGATGATGAATGTCCAGAAGAGGCCGGTAATGCTGCCAATAATGGGTGTCCGGTTGAGGATGCCGATGGAGATGGAGTACCTGATGCGGAAGATCTATGTCCTAATGCAGCAGGATCTGTGGCCACGGGAGGTTGCCCAGATCGTGATGGCGACGGCATTGCTGATAAAGATGACAAATGCCCGGACGAAGCAGGCACGGTCAGTGCTGGAGGCTGCCCAGATGCTGATGGGGATGGCGTTGTTGATTCGGCGGATAAATGCCCTGACTCAGCGGGGACAAGTGCTAATAATGGCTGCCCAGAAATAACAAAAGAAGACAAGGAAACCCTTGATTTAGCGGTACAGGCCGTACAGTTCGAGACGGGTAGAGCCACGCTGAAGCTAACCTCTAATAGTATCCTCGATCAAATTGTGGACATGATGAATCGCTATACCGATTATAAGTTGGCGATCAATGGCCATACCGATAGTGTGGGAAGCTCTAGAACCAATCAACGCTTATCGGAGCAAAGAGCGAAAGCTTGTAATGACTATTTGATTTCTAAAGGAATTTCCGCAGAGCGGATACGCTTTACTGGATTTGGCGAGACTCAGCCTATTGCTGATAACCGATACAAAGCCGGTAGAGAGCAAAACCGAAGAGTAGAATTCGATCTCTATTTGGAGTAATATAACTACCCAGGCTGCCATTCCCAAAAGAGGCGTGGCAGCCTGGGTAATACCCGATTATTTACTGGTCTACCTTTTCAAAGGATTGAATGATCTCCTCATCTGTTTTACCGAGGTTTTTAAGTAGAAACTCGGTGTCATCCGCAAAATCATCATTGGGATATTTCGCTAGAAAAATCTCGTATAATTCGCGGGCTTCGTCATATCGCTGCAAGTCATTATCCAAAGTGAAGGCTTTTAAGAATAAAGCTTGCGGAGCTTTCTCAAAATCTGGATACCTATCATAAATCCTTCCATAAATATCAAGTGCGGTCTTGAAAGCGCGAGTGGCTCTAGCAGCTTCGCCTCCTTTGTGCAATAGGGCAGGACTCTGCGGATCATTGGGCAAGATAATGCTATATAAATCACAACTTTCAACAAAATTATTCGCTGTTCTTCGGTTGACTCGGCCGGAACTCAGGTCAAATATACCCTTAGCTAAAGTGTCAATTCTAGCAGTGATGGGAGGGATATTCCCTTGCAATTTTTGAGCTACGGCTGCGGCATTTTCAAATTGCGGAAATGCTTGTTGTAAGCATTGATAGATACTAGTCGCCAATTCCGTATTATTCAGCTTCTCCTCCTGGATGGTTCCCATGAAGTAAATATTGTTAGCGGTCTGGGAAGAGGAATAATGGTTCTTGACCGCTTCTTTTAGTACATTGCTAGCTTCATTAAAACGGTTGAGTCGGAAGAGGAGCCCCGCTGCGCGATATAGATATTTAGCATTTAGCTCTGCATCCTCAGGGTTATTAGCAATGTATTCATTGTACATTGCGATTAAGGCATCGGCATCTTCAGGTGTAGGGTTTTCTTCTACCTTGGCCTCTAATGAAGCAATTGAGGTATTTGAATCCGATCCACAGGCTTGAAACAATAATAAGCCAGCAAATAGGAGAAGAAAAGTCGTGGTTTTCATATTGAAATATTTAGGATGTCAAAAATTAGTGTGTAGCGCATTGATTTTGCACCATTAATTAAGGGAGCAAAGGTAATAGGTTTCCGTTTTCTTTTTGTGCAAAAAATTAAACAATAACAAGAAAAATTGGTTAGCGTTCTGAAGAAAAGGACGGATCATTATGTCAAGAATAAATGTTTTTTGGTTTAGGAGAGATTTAAGGTTAAACGATAATGCGGGCTTGTATCATGCCTTGAAAGGAGAATATCCTGTCTTACCCGTGTTTATCTTTGATCGCCATATCCTTGACAAACTAGAGGATAAGACAGATGCAAGAGTTAATTTCTTGCATCAGACTTTGCAGGATTTAAAAACAACACTCCAATCATTAGGTAGTGATATGCTCATTAAATATGGTACGCCAGAAGAAGTGTGGCCTGCGATTTTGTCTGAATATGAAGTGAATGCCGTCTATACCAACCACGATTATGAATCCTATGCCATCGAACGAGATCGTAAAATAACAGAACTTCTAGAAGAGAATGGCCAATCTTTTCACACTTTTAAAGACCATGTTATTTTTGAAAAACTAGAAGTGACCAAGGATGATGGACTGCCCTACACGGTTTTCACGCCCTATAGCCGCAAATGGCGGGCAAAATTGGAAACCAAAATGACCGTCGGAGAATCCCAGGATACAGGCCTGGCCAATTCTTACTATCTACAGTCTTATCCCAACGAGAAATACTTCAGCCAATTTATTCCTAATATAACTACAGCTGCTATTCCCAGTTTAGCCGAAATGGGTTTTAAACCCTCTAGCATCTCTTTTCCTGATACGCTTGTAAATCGGAAGAAGATTAAAGCTTATGAGGAGACTCGAAACTTTCCAGCCATAGACGGGACTTCTAAATTGGGCTTACACTTTAGATTTGGAACGATAAGTATAAGGGAGAAAGCACGTCATTCTTTGAGCCTCAGTCATGTTTTTCTAAGCGAACTAATCTGGCGAGATTTTTATGCGATGATTTTGTCCAATTTTCCTCATGTGGAAAAGAAGGCCTTCCGAGCAAAGTATGAAAATATCCCTTGGCGAAACAATGAGGATGAGTTCAAGAAGTGGTGTGAAGGACAAACCGGTTACCCCATGGTAGATGCGGGTATGCGAGAATTAAATACAACTGGCCACATGCACAATCGCGTGCGAATGGTTACGGCTAGTTTTTTGACGAAGCATTTGCTCATTGATTGGCGTTGGGGAGAGGCTTACTTTGCCGCCAAGTTACTGGACTTTGACCTGTCGAGCAATCTGTCTCTTATACACATCTCCGAGCCCACGAGACCGAGGCTGAT
>CAJXUM010000857.1 GCA_913060855.1 uncultured Lewinella sp.
ACAGGTCCCACGCCGCCGATGTTGCGTGTTTCACACCAACATCTCTCTGTGTTTCACACCAACATCCCTAGCCCAGCCGCCCTATCACCGTCACATTGCCTTTCACCTTATCTCCAATTTTCACTTCAATCTTAGTATTCAAGGGTAAAAACAGATCCACACGAGAACCAAATTTGATAAATCCCATTTCACTCCCCTGCAATACCTGATCGCCTTTCTCCAGATAATTCTTGATCCGTCGAGCTACCGCTCCAGCAATTTGTCGAAGCAGTATTTCTCCTTCATTATTAGCAATGACGACCGTTGTACGCTCATTTTCCGTAGAGGACTTCGGGTGCCAAGCTACCAGATATCTACCTGGATGGTATTTGACATAGTTTACAATGCCACTGATTGGATTACGATTGACATGCACATTAGTAGGCGACATGAAAATAGAGACTTGCAGCCTTTTATCTTTAAAGTATTCCGTTTCTTCCGCTTCTTCAATGACTACCACTTTGCCATCTGCAGGGGCATATATCCACTTGTCATCCGAAGTAATAATTTCTCGACTAGGGTTTCTAAAAAACTGTAAAACCAATCCAAATAGTACTAATGAAGCAAATATCGAAAGCCCCAGCACTTTGGGCGCAGTATAATACACGACTACATTGAGTAAAAGCAAGAACAAGCTTACTAAACTAAGTATGATTGTTCCTTCCTTATGTATTCTCATTCCTTCTCTTGTTTATCTTTTTTTTAATACATTGATGTTCCTTCTCCCTTCCTATTAAACAATCCTCATCAGAAAAAGCTCAAGGCCAAATGAAAATCCTTCACCTATTCACCATTTCACTCACTCACTCACCCTTTCACCCTTTTCACCCCTACCCCCTAATCCAAAGCAAATAAGCCGCCGCAAAAGGTAGCATAAAGATGAAACCATCAAAGCGATCGAGGAGGCCGCCATGGCCGGGGAGTAGACTGCCAGAGTCTTTGATCTGATGGCTGCGCTTAAGCATCGATTCCACCAAATCGCCAAGGCTGCCAAAAATAGCAATAATAATGGCAAGTACCATCCAATTCATCAAATTGAGATCAGGGATATAGATGCTGAGGAGATAAGCGACCAGAAATGTCACCGCTACACCACCCATGGTACCTTCCCAGGTTTTCTTGGGAGAGATCCTGGGAAAAAGCGGTGTTTTACCGAATTGAGAACCTATAAAATAAGCCATCGTGTCGTTCGTCCAAGTCATCAAGAGCAGCCCAAAAACCGTTGTCGCATAGAAATATTCACCATCAAAGGCGATAAAGTCTAATAAGGCAAAAGGGATTCCAATGTAGAAAAGCCCTAGTACGATATAAGCTATATTGGTAAATGGTTTTTCGGACTCAGTGTATAGCTCAAAGACGAAGCACAAAAACACGAAAGGAGAAAAAAGTAAGGCCGCCATGACAATAAAGCTTTCCCGATCGGGAATTAGATTCAATTGTACAATAGAAGCTAGTATAAATGGCATAATCCCCAGGCCTAAACCGATGACTTTGCGGTAAAAGTCTTTTCTCGCCTCAGTATTTAGGACCAGACCCAAAAACTCCCAGAGACAGAGTGCCGTGATAAGCGCAAATAGACCGATAAATGAGTAACGTCCTCCAAAAAGTCCTCCTAGCATTACGATGGCAAAAACAATAGCCGTAAATGCTCTTTTAAGCAATCCTTTCATCCCTTATTTCGTCTTGTGTTTTAGTGTATTGAGATAGATACCAGCCGCCGCCAATTAACAAAACAAGCGAAACTAGTCCAATCAGTAAATTGGGCATTTCATCTTGCACATTTAAGGCCTCCATTTCCGTTTTGTACAAATAATAAGCAACGATCTGAAGCCCATTGTAGAATAAATGTACAATAATAGGAATCCAGAGATTGCGGCTCCAATAGAAAAGATAACCCAGCAAAGCCCCTAGAATAAGGCGTGGTATAAAACCTTCAAACTGCAGATGGAACGCACTAAAGATAACAGCACTGAGCCAAATAGCAGCATGCGGGCTTTTCATTCGCTTTTGTAATTCCTGCTGCAAGATGCCCCGAAAAATGAGTTCCTCCCCAATCGCCGGGGCCACCGCCATAACTATTAGGGTGAAGACCAGTTCCCCGATCCCATTCATAGTCAACAACCCCGCAATCATATCCTCAGCCTGCCCTTCTAAACTGGTGGCCCAGTTCGGCAAGGGAAGTGCCTGGTTGACCCAGTAACTCAGCTGAGCAAAAGGGAAAGAAACCAATAACCAGACAATACCCGCTGTAATAAAGAAAGCGGTGGGTGGAAATTTCAAACGCAAGCTCGACCACCACTGGTTTTTATAAAATAGATAAGCCGTAGCCAAACCAGGAAGCGTAAAGGTAGCCAGATGACTTAGCAAGCTGACCGATCGAAAAAACTGACGTTCTCTAAATGGCGTATCCGCATTTATATGCTGCATCGCCCCAAGTGATATCCCCCAAATCTGACTCAGCAGTAGGTTGAGTAGAGACCCTAATAGTGAACCCACCACCATACTAATAAATAGAAAACCAAATACCATCAGTATTGGCATCCTTGGCGTATGGTTAATAGAAGGCGAAGATAGCGGGTCCATGCAGGTATTTTTTGTATTTTTGTTGTGACTTAAAAACACGCATATGTGCGTTTTTTTTGTTCAAGCAATGCCTAAAATGGCTGCTAAATTAATTAATTAACTTAGGAATGCTGACTTCTTCCCCAATTTTTGAATAGCGGTGAACGGCGGTTGAGAAGATGCCTGGGCAATCAGGGCCTGCCCAAATAGGCGCTGTATGACGAGCCCTTGGTTCAATCTCAGTCAACCCAGGACTTGGCCACCCCATCCTCAGCAGCAGCATTCCTTAAATGAGGTGTAATTGATGACTCGATTAAGTGTAAATATTAATAAGGTAGCCCTCTTGCGAAATTCGAGAGGCGGTAACCTCCCTGATCTAATACAGGTAGCCAAAGATTGTGAAACCTTTGGTGCACAAGGCATTACCGTACATCCTCGCCCGGATCAGAGACATATTCGCTACAGTGATATTCCTCTTTTGAAGGCCGTGGTGCAGACTGAATTTAATATCGAAGGATATCCAAATCCCGATTTCTTAAAACTGGTGTTGGACAATAAACCTCATCAGGCGACCCTAGTCCCAGACCCTCCAGGGGTATTGACCTCCGATACAGGATGGGATACCATAGGACAGGCTGATTTTTTAAAGAAAGTTGTAGGGGAGTTGCAAGCAGCGGGTATCCGGGTATCCTTATTCGTGAATGCAGAAGAAAAATTCGTAGAGGGAGCCAAGGCGGTAGGGGCTGACCGAATAGAGTTCTATACCGGAGATTTTGCCAAACAATATGAACAAGATCGGGAACAGGCCGTAGAAGCACATCGTCGCTGCGCCTTATTGGCCAACAAGATTGGTATTGGCATCAATGCTGGGCATGATTTGAACCTGGACAACCTAGCTTTTTACCAGGAGCAGGTGCCAGAACTCCTCGAGGTGTCGATTGGCCATGCCTTGATCGCTGATGCACTTTATTTAGGATTAAAAAATACGATTCAACGATACCTTTATTGTCTCTCCTCATACTGCTAGACATTTAGAAGACAGAAGCGAGAAGAGAGACTGCCGAAGAGGTGCATCGGCCTTGTATCTAGCCTATGTCTCTCCTCTGTCGTCTGGCCTCTGACTTCTCCCTTTGTCCAGTAGTATGGTCTCTCCTAAAATACTTGCCCTAAATAGATGGAATGGCTGAAAATAGGTAGATAGAAGAGAACTGTTCACTACCGTTTTCAAAATACTTATAGCTTTAAACAGATAGCTAGTGAGGATATATACTGTCTCTTATACACATCTGACGCTGCCGACGAAGA
>CAJXUM010000858.1 GCA_913060855.1 uncultured Lewinella sp.
CTACACTATCCTCTTCGTCGGCAGCGTCAGATGTGTATAAGAGACAGGTATAGGGCCTAATCTGACCTATAGCGGAATAAGTAAGAGTGTCCAGTTGATTATCTGTACTAGGATGGTTCTGCTGGTCTTCTATTTTATCCTGCACCAAGCCGATTTCGTGCGTCAATGGTATCTCATAAATAGGATACGCTTGTGTAAAGGTGGTCGTCAAGGTAAATACCAACTCGACTAAGAAACAGAAGCGCTGTACCCATTTCCCTTTTGGCAATGCTTGCTGAATCAATTGAATGTTACTTATTATGGATCGATACATTTGGTTTGCTTTTAGAAGAAAGTTTAATGAATAACTATGATCCAAAAGTAGGCGTGAAAGAGAGGGTAAGCCAGCTTAAAAAGCGGAGGAAGGCCAAAAAGCCTTTGAGGCTTGCTATTTTTCAGGTGAAGAGGTGGAGGATGGATTTTTAGCTAAATTCTTGCTTCACTGCCTAAATAGGCGAATTCACCGATCGGATGCTACTGTTGGCGGGCTAATTTGGGATTAACAGCGCGTAAAATCCAATTCTTCAAAAGGTATAAACAATCAAGGCATTCTGCTGTTGGGTTAAACAATGAAATATGCAATTCTGATAATACTAAGCAGCTGGTTTCTGCAATCCACTCCATTTAAAATTGATTTCGGCAAAGACAAGGTCAATCGAGAATGGCGGGTACTCAATGATGGCGTAATGGGTGGATTGTCTGAAGGGCAGGTCACTTTTACAAAAAATGCGGTACAATTTGCCGGCACCGTTTCCTTGGCCAATAATGGTGGATTTTCCTCTTTTCGATCTCCTTTCCAAATAATGGACTTGAGTCAATACAAAAGCGTAAGCCTTAAGATAAGGACCAAGGGTATCGCCTGTTCCTTTGTGATGGAGACCAACCGCCGCTTTTATGTCCCTAATTTTAAGCAAAAGCTTGTGACAGAATCGGAAGATTGGGTCGTACTTGAACTCCCTTTGGCGGAATTTAAGCAGTATCAGCTAGGGCGACCGACTGGGAATAAGTTGACGCCGGAGGCCAAAAGTGAAATCATCCGAATCGGCTTTATTACAGACGAAAAAAAGGAAGGTCCTTTCAAACTTGAGGTGGACTATATCCGATTCAATGACTGATGCTGAATCGGCTTTCATCCAAACTGGACTTGACTTGGAAATCAGCAGAAAATTGAATTTGATCCCCGCTCTTTACGGCCAACTCATTCAAGGGAATGATGGTTTGTGGCATTAGACTATCTGTACTATAAAAGGTGATCTGCTCACTCAATTGAACCAGGCTGGATAAGCGAGCACAATTGATGGTGCCACTGAGTAAGCTTTCAATCGTGATCGTATCCTTTATTGCTTCCTGATTCAAGCTTGTAAAATCAAATCGATTAAAGACGGTGGAACAGCTCATGATTCTCGGTGCTACCACTCCCGTGAACTGCGGAATACTCGTTTCGCAATGAACATCCATCACTTTAAAGTCATAATGACCCAATTCTACCAAATTGATGATCTGCCCAGGTATGGCTTGTCCCTTAGGTTTTAAGATGTGTTCTTGCGCATGGTTCATAATTGCTACCTGCGGTTCGTTGATTCCCCAAATAGACATCATTTCAACCAATAATGAATCCACTTTTTCCTGTGGCTTGAAGTCCATCGCATCCGATAAAATTAGTTCGATTTTATGGGCGTAGGGCGATCGCTCAATATTCGCTTTAGCGAAGATAAAAATAGATGGATCGCGTTCTGCAGCGTATACCTTTTTACATTTGCTAGCCGCATAAATGGCAAAAAGGCCCGTTCCAACTCCCAGTTCGCAATGAATACCATCGGGTAGCAAAGATTCATCCAAGGCTGCCTTGATGCGGCCTACCCGTTCTTGATCCTTGATCATTTCCAGGTGGTAGGAAAGGCTAAAATTACCAATCGAAGCCTCGTATTGGGGGGTATGATGATGAAAGCGACTTTGGGACATAGCTAGGCAGTAAATTGAAAGTTAGGAATAGGAGCAGATACGTTAGTACTTATTGTTATTCTCCCTAGAGAAATTGCGGTTTAGGTTCTACTTAAGGTTTTCTTCTGGTGCTCAACCCAGCCTGCTAAAGATAGACATATAGCCTGATTTCATGCGCTTAGGGAGATGAAAAGTGTTCAAATATGAACACTTTTCGTTCATTTCCGCACAGAATAAGTGGTTTTTTATTTTGACAATTGGGTATAACTTTTTATTAGTGAGTAGTTTATGTCTTGTGGCATGCCGCTTGCGTAAACGGTATTAAGAAACAATCTATATATCCAATAGACCTAAAGCTATAAAAAGAGTAAGTACGATGATCAAAAATAATTTACTACTGATATTCCGACGCTTGAGAAGAAAAAAAGGCTATTCCCTGATTCATTTATTGGGTTTGACTGCAGGTTTTACCAGCTGCCTACTTATCTTTTTGTTGGTGAGGTATGAATATACTTTTGATCATCATCACGAGAATAAAGACCGAATTTATCGGATCAATACCTTATCCATTGAGGAAGGCGAGCGAGAGATTATGTCGAGTACCCCTTTCCCCTTGGCGACTGCCTTTGAAACTGATTTCCCATCAGCTACCGCTGTTGGACGGGTCTATTGGAAAGAGGAAAGCACCTTGGGAAGAACAGCCGCTCAACCGCAGGCTTTCCAAAACCTATATTTTAGCGAACCCGAAATACTTTCCATTTTTGATTTTAAGATATTGAAAGGAGCAGGTCAGGAAGCCCTGAACCAGCCTGGAAACATTTTGCTATCGGCTACAGCCGCTGAACGCTTATTTGGGGAGGAGAACCCACTGGGGGCAGAAATGTACTTCGAAACCAACACGTTACTACAAGTAGCAGGCGTCTACGAAGATTTGCCGGTGACTACCCATTTACCCGCTGAAGCCTTACTGTCTTTTGGTACTTTGACCGATGAAATGGTGAGTTTGCCTATGGATAATTGGACGATGTACCACCTGGGTTTAACGACTTATGCTCTATTTGATCAGCCAATAGAAGAAGGACAGCTGGATAAGCAACTGTCTCTCTTTGCAGATAAATACATGGAAGGGGAATCGAGCTCGTCTCAATCTACCCCTAGCTTACAAGCCTTAGCAGATATACACTTTAGTCCGATGGATCAGAGTGGTAGTCCAGTGGCACCCGTTCCGGTATCTGTAATTTGGATCGCCATGAGTATCGGTGGATTGATTCTTTTGATGGCCTGCTTCAATTTCATTAACCTCAATCTCGCTGCCAATACCGATAAACGCTTGGAAGTAAGTATTCGGAAGGTGATTGGTGCGAAGTCTTTTCAGGTGTGGGGTAATTTTCTAGGAGAAGCTATTGTATTAAGTTTTAGTGCTTTTGTAATCAGTAGGGTACTGGTAGAATTGCTGATCCCTTTGATGAATCAATTGCTCGATAAATCGCTCAGCGATCAAAGCCTTTGGTCTATTTCTGTTTTATTATTTAGCCTTGGTATTGTTTTGTTAACGAGCTTATTAGCCGGGGGCTATCCAGCTTGGGTACTAGCTCGCCAGGAAGCAAAAATGGCATTGAAATCTAGTAAAACCTTTGGCCAGAGAGAAGATACTCGCTTGCGGCGTGCCATTGTCGTGGCCCAATTTGTCATCACTCTGGTCATTATCAGTGGTGCCTTGACGGTGTCTAGGCAATTAGCTTATATCAAAGACAAAGACTTGGGGTTTGAGCAAATGGGGATTCTACAAATTGATCTCCCAGCGTCAGAGAAAAATGATGTGCTAGGTCAGGAATGGTTATCCAATCCCTCTATTTCTGCCCTAACTTTCGCCATCGGAGCCCCCATGTCAGAAATGGGCTTGGGAATGGCGGCCTATCC
>CAJXUM010000859.1 GCA_913060855.1 uncultured Lewinella sp.
CGAGATCAGCCTCGGTCTCGTGGGCTCGGAGATGTGTATAAGAGACAGACTGGTAAAGGTGCGAACAGGCAAAGCCTCAACATCAATGCTAGGAGGAATTTTAGTACCCTATTATGGATCTCCCACTCCTTTAACACAGGTAGCGAATATAAGTACCGCAGATTCGCGAACGCTAAATATTCAACCCTGGGAGAAAAATATGTTAGGCCCAATTGAAAAAGCTATCTTCGAAGCTAACTTAGGCCTAACGCCACAGAATAATGGAGAGGTGGTTATTCTCAATATTCCACCCCTTACAGAGGAAAGACGTAAAGAATTAGTGAAAAAGACTAAAGCCTTGGGTGAAGACTCCAAAGTGGGGATAAGAAGTGCGAGAGGAGATGCGCTCAAGGAGATCAAAAGAGAAGTAAAAGAGGGCTATCCCGAGGATGCAGGTAAAAGAAAAGAAGACAAGATCCAAGAGCTTACAAATAGCTATACCAGTAAGGTTGATGCTATGATTAAAGCGAAAGAAGAGGATATTATGAAGATTTAATCCTCTTGGATTTGCAAAATCCGAATTAAGCCCTATTTTTGTGCCTCTTTTGAAAAAATATCTTAGACCGACAATAAAAGCGTGTAGAAATGAAAAGGACTTTTCAACCTTCGAAAAGAAAGCGAGCGAACAAACATGGATTTCGTTCTCGTATGAGTAGCAAGAATGGTCGTAAATTATTGGCCCGTCGTCGTGCAAAAGGACGCGCCAAGTTGACTGTATCTGACGAAAAGCGTCTTAAGTAATAATAGTTAGTCGTTATTGTTAAGGCGTAGCCATTTATAGGCTACAACAAAAAAAGTGAATAGAATTGCTCGCAGTTCTATTCACTTTTTTGTATTTGATTACGTACAATTTAGCATTGTACTTCAGCTCACTTGGCGTCTCCTAAATAGGATTCGCTGATCATGTTTGTGGTCAGCGAAGGCTAAATATTATCGCCTCTCAATTTTCTGAATCTCTTCCGCGCTTCCACCGCAAAGGTACTTCCTGAATAGTCTATAAATAGTGTCTCATATAATGTTTTCGCTTTTTCTAGATCATTCAGTTGCGTTTCATACAACTCAGCTAAGGCAAATAAGGCATTATCTGCTCTGATTTCTTCATTGTATTTTTCTACTATCGTTTGATATAACGTTGCGGCCTTTTCATATTCCCGCTTTTTCATGAATACATTCGCTTTCAGATAGAGTACATCATCTTGTAAGGAATGTTCCGGAAAAGCGATTAAAAGGCTGTCCATCTTATCAAAAGCTTCATCAAATTTATTCTGGAAGACTAATAATTCTGCTTGGGAATAAGTGATCAATGCGGTAGCCGTGGTATCTAGGCCAAGATTGTCCATGATGAATACAGATAGGTCTAAGGCATCATTGGCAATAAGGCGAGAGGTAGAGGCTTTGAGAATATCAAACTGCGTTTGTGCCCATTGGAAGTCTCCATTGAAATAGGATAACTTAGCGTTTCTAAAACGGGCCTCGTGCCCCAATAAATCTTCTTTGAACGCTTTATCTACCTGCGAATACAAGAGTGTCGACTCCCAAATCTCTCCTTTCATTAGATAAAAGTCAGCCAGCCTTAGTTTTCCATTCGCTTCTACCATTTTATCAATGCCCGGGAATTTAATGAGATCGTTTAGGATACTAACCGCCTCATCTAAGTCATTGAGGTAAAAAGCCTGCAATTCAGCCAATTCTAGTACAATCCCCGCAGTCGCCCTGGATCGACCAAACTCATTTAGAAAGCTTTCATACTGTGTTTCCAGCGTTTGTAAGTCTTCCTGGGTATAATTATACCCTTCCACTAATTTACTACGTCGACATCTAAGGGCTTCTCGCTTGGCATCGATATAAAAGGTAGAAGCCATGCCTTTACTTTCTACGATATATTCATAAGCGAGAATGGCCGCGTCATAATCATTGTCATTAGCCGCGATTCTAGCTAAACGGAAAATCCGCCCGCCATTCTCTTTAAACCGCCGATCGAGTGCTTTGACTTGTCGAAAAGCGTTTTTATAGTCTTTACGTTGAATGAAAACCCAAGTCAGCATTTCACTGAAGTGAATGGAATTTTCCGCTTTTTGCAACCGTTCGTAAAGTTGTTTTTGTAATTCCGCATAATCCTCTTCCAGTAGATACCGCTGAAAGATCGTCTTCATGTTATTAAGACGCTCTGGCCGATCTTCCAGGCTATTGAGGTAATTGGTGATCATTTTGGGCGTATCGCCCTTGCGCCGATAGAGATCTCCGAGGTTATAGGAAAAAATGCGTTTATCCCTTAGTAACTGAGCGCCTTTTTCATAAGTAGCGATGGCCTCTTCATATTTGGTAAGGGATAAAAAAGAGTTGGCCAGCCTAGTGATCTGATATTGCTCTTTAGCTAAGTTCTCGATAGCCTGCGCATATAGTTTTTTCGCCTCATCGTCCTTAAACTGCCTTTCCATCAGTTTGCCATAGGTGACATAGAGGTTGACCTTGCCAGGCGTTTTCCTGAGTTGTTGCTTGATGACACTTTCCCCTTGCTTAAAATCTTCCATTGCTAAGAGGCATTCTACATAACGGTCGAAGAAAAAGTCATTCCGACTATTCCGTTCATATAGTTTTTCATAGAGTACAGCCGCTTTTTCATATTCTCCATCTCTAAAGTACTGTTGGGCCAATTGTGCTTCTTGAGCAAAAATAGAGACCGTTAGGAAAGAGAATAACAAGAGGGGCAAAATTCTCCGCATATTCATAAGCCAATCTTTTAAGCGTTTTTTATTCACCAACAATTCAAGTAGAAAGGAAACTGAAAGGTCAGGCTCTTCTATTGGGCCTATTCTTTATCCATTACTTAGTACTGAAAAATAGCAAGAATTGTCAGCGAAGTATAATTTGAGCTAAGCAAAGCTGCTCAACCAAAGCAAGATAAGGAATGAATACATAAGTCTTAGCTTGCACTAGAATAAAAACGTTAGTATGGCTTAAAAGTTGCTTATTCTCAATTGTCGAATACTGCTAATTATGCTAACTAGTAGCTGAAATGAGGATTTGAGGCCTTCGATGGAGAAAAGAGGGCTGTAGGATAAGCATAAAAAAAGGGCTAAGTTCCGAAGAACTTAGCCCTTTTTGGCTTCATGCCATTTTCGCTTACTCGAGTTTGAATCGAACAGGCAAGTTGAACTGCACACGTACAGAACGACCGCGTTGTTTACCTGGTGTCCACTTGATACCTTTAGTATTCATCAAGTTTACTACTCGAAGGGCTTCACCACCGCACTGTGCACCAATATCGCGAACGACTTTGGCATCGGTTACAGTACCGTCTTTTTCCACAACGAATTGAATTACACAGGTTCCTTCTACGCCGTTCTCACGGGCAATGGCAGGGTACTTGATGTTTTTGTAGATAAACTCCAACATCTTTTTATCTGCACACTGTTTTTTTGCTGCATCTCCTCCTGATTCGTTTTCACAACCAGGGAAGCGAGGCATTTGCTCAACCACTTTGAAAATCTCTTCCACTTCAGGCTCTGGTGGCGGCGGTGGAGGAGGAAGAATTGCCAAGCCAGCCGTCCTTGACGACGGCGGCAAGGTGTGCGCACCCGACGTCGTTGGGGTGGCACTGGCCTGGGCTGCACGACTGTTCATCGCAGTACCACGCGCACGGCGGCCACGAGCTGGTCAGCGTGCACCCCTCCTTCGGCAGCTCACTTTCCCATCCAGGGGCTGTGACGCCTGGTCGCGTGCCATTCCGTCCGTCCCACCATGTATGTATGTATGTATGTATGAGTGTGTGTATGTGTGTGTGTATGTCATGCGTAGTTATCATCCACCTGTCTCTTATACACATCTCCGAGCCCACGAGACCGAGGCTGATCTC
>CAJXUM010000860.1 GCA_913060855.1 uncultured Lewinella sp.
CTTCAGTAGTAGGTTGGCCGATAGATTAATTATCTCCTAAATTTCACTTCACCATATCCCTGTTGGCGACAAGCTCATGCTTGTTTGCCGACCTGAGTTGCGAGCCTGCTCGCCGTTATTTAACCAGTGAGCAGGAGCCTCCAGCTAAAGCCTGCATAATAGTAAACCTAATAGCGAACAGCGGATATTAAATATCCAAAAATAGTAAAGTTGGGGGCTTAGACTTCAGAAGTTTCGAGCGTCACTCCCTAGCTAAACTTCTGAAGTCTTTTTCCATACCTACTACTTATTAGCCGCCTGGAACGCCTTCAGGTTTCGTCGGAAACCAGGAAGATCATAATGTTCCTGTTCAGTGGCAAGTGATACCGCTTTCTGATAGTTTTCTAAGGCCAAATCATTTTTCTCAGCTTTGGCCAATGCCTCTGCATAGCTATCATGCGCATTAGCCGAAGAAGAAAACAACTGAACATTGCATTGAAAAAGAGCCAGTGCAATGGGCAGTTCTTCAGCCGATAGGTACCCATAACCTAGGCGATTGATATCCCGTTCATTCAATAACTGGGCATCTACCGCCGTAGCGACAAGCGACCGTAGTTGTTTCTGTTTTTCTGCTGTAATCACTTCATGGCCTAAATCTTTCAAAAGCGATTCCAGTGGCTGAAGATAAGAAGCTTTATATGTTTTAGCCGCGTCTGCAGCCAGTTCTAATGCTTTTTCCAGCGCTTGTTCCTTAGGCATTTTAACATCCGGAATAATTCCCACTCCCTCCCAGTTTGACTTTGTAACGGGGTGAATGGACATGGCAAAAGGAATTTTGATTCTAAATCCATTAGCTAAGGGGAAGAAATCTATGGGATGGGCGCCCCCTCGGCTAACTTCACCGATCACTTTGGCTTTGTTAAAGCTTTGCAGCGTGTAGGAAAAATCTTCTGCGCCTGAAAAGGTACGACTGCTGGTTAGTACAAAGACAGGTAAATCGGGCCGTTTTCGTCCCTTTACCTTTACCGCTCGAATTTCACGAGTATGCTCATTGATATTCAACTGATGATTGACCCGAGCATAAATACTATTGAGTAAGAGACCTTCCTCAAAAAAATAACTGGAAAAATACTGTACGGTACTAATGCTGCCTCCTCCATTATTCCTCAAATCAACAATCAAGGCATCGGCCTGGTCCAATTGCTCCATGAAGACATCTATTTTATTCCAGGACACCTCACCTCCACCAAAAAAGCGCAGATCTACATAACCGATATTATCATCTAGCAATTGAACGGACTTGACCATCGGATTGCGATATCGACTAAGGCTTTGCTCAAAAGAAGCTAAAGGATCAGTAACCTTTATGGCTTCTCTGGGGGCATAAACGGAAAGGTGCTTGTCATCATTGATCTTTCGCATCTCCGTGGTAATAGCTGTAGCTAGAGCTTGATCGCTTTCAAACTGGTCAAAGTGATTTTTTTCCATCAACTGATCTAGGTGGGCATTGATGGCTTCAGCCTTATCTAGAAAGATATAATGCTCAGTCATCAATTGCTGGATTGCCCTGATCATATCCTTGTTTGTTTGAGAGAAGGACCACAAGGGTAGGAGTAAAAAGACCAGAAGACTGAGCGATTTACAGCAGAATACTTTTTTCATTATACTTAGATTTATGGTATCTAAAAAGTTTATTTGTTCCAAATACAGATAATGAAATATGGGACTCCGTTATCGGCAGTTTGGATGACACTACAAAAATAAGCAGTAAAAAGCCCGGTTGACCGGAAGAGTAGATAGAAAGGAGGTAAACGCAAATGGAGAGCCGGTTGAGGTCGGTGAGAGGGGCTGGGTTGCGCGTTGTAACAACCCGCAACCCAATACTCGCAACCCGTTTCTAACCTCTACTTAAAGGCATTCAAGCCCGTCACATCCATCCCTGTAATGAGGAGGTGAATATCATGGGTACCTTCATAAGTAAGAACAGTTTCTAAGTTCATCATGTGGCGCATGATAGGATACTCATTGGTAATCCCCATCCCACCATGAATTTGGCGAGCTTCACGAGCGATTTCCAAAGCCATGTGCACGTTGTTTCTTTTCGCCATGGAGATTTGCGCAGGTGTCGCTTTTCCCTGATTGGCCAAAGACCCTAGGCGCCAAGCCAATAATTGGGCTTTAGTGATCTCAGTGATCATCTCCGCCAGTTTCTTTTGCGTCAATTGGAACTGACCAATAGGCTTACCAAATTGCTCTCGCTCCTTCGAATAACGCAGCGCGGAATCATAGCAATCCATGGCTGCCCCGATGGCACCCCATGCAATCCCATAACGCGCCTTAGAAAGGCAAGATAGCGGCCCTTTTAGGCCATGCACATTAGGCAATACATTGGCTTTGGGAACGCGAACATCTTCAAAGACCAATTCACCGGTAATAGAAGCACGCAATGACCATTTGCCATGTATTTCTGGCGCCGAAAAGCCAGGCATGTCCTTTTCTACGATCAGTCCTCTGATGACGCCTTCTTCATCTTTGGCCCAGACTACTGCAACATCAGCCAAGGGAGAATTGGTGATCCACATCTTGGAACCATTAAGAATGTAGCTATCACCATCCTCCTTGATATTGGTAATCATACCGCTTGGATTAGAACCATGGTCGGGTTCCGTCAATCCAAAACAGCCGATGAATTCGCCACTACCCAACTTGGGCAAGTATTTCTGCTTCTGTTCCTCCGACCCAAATCGATAGATCGGATACATGACCAAGGAGCCTTGTACAGACGCCATCGATCGGATACCAGAATCTCCGCGCTCCAGCTCTTGCATGATAATGCCATAGGCCATTTCATCCATTCCACCTCCGCCGTACTCCATGGGGATACTAGGACCAAACGCACCAATTTCGGCTAGTCCTTTGAATAAGTGCGTAGGACATTCTGCTCGATTGGCATAATCCTCGATAATCGGTGAAACTTCTTGCTTGACCCAGCTGCGAACGGCATCTCGGGCGAGTAGATGATCTTCCTGAAGAAGTTCATCTATATTGTAATAATCATGTGCTTGAAAACGATCTACGCTGGTTTTAGGGCTAGCGGCAGATCCAGTCATCCCATTGTTGTGACCCATGAGATTTTATATTTGGTTAGGTAAAAATTCTATTCCGCGCAAAGTTACTTATTTTTGGGCTCCTATGGGGGGTGGAACAAATTATTTATCCCTTATCCCCTATATCAAAATATCAACAAGTAATGGCAATAATTGGACTAGAAGGTATGCGTATTTTTGCGCGACATGGGTTTTATGAAGAAGAGAGGATATTGGGCAATGAATTTATCCTAGATGTATTTCTGGATACAGATATCGATGAAGCGGCTATGGAGGACAATTTGTTTAAAACCATCAATTATGAAACGGTTTACCAGCTTTGCTTGATAGAAATGAGAAATCCCTCTCAACTGATTGAAGAGGTTTGTCAGCGTATTGTACATCGGCTATTCGAGTACTTCAGCAATATTGGAGGTGTTCGTGTCAAGTTGCGAAAGCTCAATCCGCCATTAGGTGGCCCGGTCGACTGCGCCTCGATACAGATTGGCTTCGGTTCTTTGGATGGCATGTAATGAGCGCCTTTAAGTTTTCTTTTTTTTTCTTTAAGAACGATAAAATAATGAGTTGTTAATATGGGGTAGGTTATTTTGACTTTAATCGAGGCAGACAAATGCGCGCATAGCCAAGCTACGCAAGTATTTGGCTAACGAAGAGTAAGGTTAAAAGAATCAGCCAAAGGTGATAAGTTATTATTTTGCCGTTCTTTAATCATTACTTAACAGAAATTCCTGCGTCTA
This sequence comes from uncultured Lewinella sp., assembly GCA_913060855.1. Taxonomy (GTDB): domain Bacteria; phylum Bacteroidota; class Bacteroidia; order Chitinophagales; family Saprospiraceae; genus DT-111. The sequence goes on from CAJXUM010000860.1 coordinate 3,824, forward strand.
AATCGTTAGAAGGAGAGTTGTTCAATCTGTCTCTTATACACATCTGACGCTGCCGACGAAGAGGATAGTGT
>CAJXUM010000861.1 GCA_913060855.1 uncultured Lewinella sp.
CTCGGAGATGTGTATAAGAGACAGATATACAGCGATAAACATCGCGGCAAACATAGGCGCAAAGCCAGCTATGATGCCTTCCGCCGCTAATAAGGGTTGCTGAATGGTAATATCCAATTCATCCTTGTAATAAAACATATCAATACCTTCCGGTCGTATGACCTCCTGCTTGGGTTTTCTGGAATCCACTAGGTTCGCCACCTCGTTATGAAAAGGGAAAACGATATGGCAGCTACCACACTTGGCTATTTTATCATTGATGTTGATATTATCGGCCGGAACATCTGCTTCACAGGAGGGGCAGCAGATCTTCTTGAAGGGAGAATCCTGACCTAAGTCTACCTCTTGCAGCTCTACCTTATATTGTTCAATAGGTTCATTTTTCATTTATCAGGGCTGTTTTATTAGCATAAGTGGAATTGAAAGCAATATCTGAAATTTCATACGAGTGAACAACTTTCACATCTCATTTCAAGCTATTGGGAAACCGTTGGCAAAAAAGATGCCTAAAACTTATACCTTAAGCCCAATGTGATCACCTGGGTTTCAAAAAAGTTTTCATAAATGGCCGTGAAATCCGCTGCGCTGATTTCCTGCTTTATACCGAAATCGTTGAATATATCAGAGAAGGAGAGTACGATTTCTCCTTTGTTGGCCAAAATGGCTTTTTTCAGTCCGATATCCACAGAAGAACGGCTAGCTTGTCGTCCCTGCGGAATATTCTTGGCTGCAAAATAGATCCCGGTAAGCTGTACTTGAAATTGTTTCGGCAGTCGAAATTGATTACTGAGCTTGATATCCCAAGTATCATCTGAAGAGGCTTGAATTTGAAATGGACGCACAAAGGGGAACAGAATAGTCCCCTGATGATCATCAAAAGTATTTCGATAGTAATTTAGGTTTCCGCTAAAGGTCCAAGCTTTTCCGATCTTTTGCGTTACTATAATTTCTGCACCTGCATTCGTACCCCGGCCTACATTTTGATAGATCTTATTGATGACACTATAGTCATTGCTGCTATCATCGATGGCGAATACGCGGGTAAAAGGATCGTTTATATTTCGATAAAAGAGTGACAAGAAAAGAGAACCTTCTCGCCAGATATTTTTATAAGCGACCTCAAAGGTTTCGGTAAATTGTGGACGTAAATAAGGGTTGCCCACCTTAAGTAATTCTGGGTCATCAAACTTCGGGAAAATACGCAATTCTGGCTCCCCAGGCCGATCCACTCGTCGGTTGAAGAACAAAGAAATACTGTTGGATGGGTCAGCTTTGAAGGTCAATCGAATATTGGGGAATAGCTCCAAATAATCATAAGCATCATTTTCATCATAGTAGATATTGGCAGGATCGATTTCATAAAAGACATCGGTCTGCTCCACTCGTAGCCCGGCCTCAATGTCATAGCCCGGCCGCTCCCAAACGTAATTTAGGTAAGCAGCATAGATGTTTTCACCCCAGCGAGATTCATTGCCCAGACCCGGATAAATGATAGAGGAAACGCCGGGGCCAATGGTGTATTCCACGGGAATACGTCTGATTTGTAAGCGTGAACCCATTTCTAAGCGGCCGCTTTTTAGGGGCTTCACATAATTTACTGCAGCACTGGTCGTGTATTCGGTGGCAATAATATGGGTCGTATCAGTACCTATGCGAAGGGCTGAACTATCATTGAGGAAATAGGCTTCATCTTCCCATCCCTTGGTGTATTGCAAGCTAGCATTGAATTGATGCCCTGGTTCTTCAAAGTCATGGTCATACTGCAGAGTCAAATTAGTGTATCCTGTAACTTCATCTTCCGACCAATGCCAATAGCGATAGCGACGATTGCTGGGGGAATTGATATAGGCGACTTGTGAGGTGTCTATATGATGTTCATAATCGTAGATGCCAGAAAGGGAAAGGCTATTTCTAGAATTAATTTGCCAATCTAAACCACTCTTTAGAATATAGTGGGTTTGGGTACGGTTTTCGGGCACTTGAGATAAGGTGGTGATGCCATCATCATAGAACCTACTTGTGAATTCATTATTGGGCAACTTTTTTTGATCCAAAATCTCTGATTGGACGAATAGGTTGACTTTAGGTGTTTTGTAATTCAGGTTCAGGCTGGGGATGTATTTGGGGGTGAAGGTAAAGCTGCCTAAATCAGTAGGTAAATCGTCTTTTCGCTGGGCCAATACCCCTAAACCATAGCTAAATCCTACATCACCGTTCAAACCTGTTTCTTTTTCCTTTTTATAAATAATGTTAATGATGCCAGCCATCCCTGCTGCATCGTATTTGGCAGAAGGGTTATTAATAATCTCAATCCGTTCAATATTAGTAGCAGGAATATTATCCAAACCTTTCTGGTTGCCAAAACCTGTCAAACTCGATTGCTTCCCATCTATTAGCACCAAGACTTTATCACTCCCTCTTAAAATGACTTTTCCTTCTTGATCAATATTGATGCCTGGTAGCGTTTTCATAGCATCCAACAGAGAGCCACCTGCTTGCGCAATATTATCTTGCAGGTTAAATGACTTTCGATCTAATGCCGCTGATACGATCGCTTTTTGTGCGGTTACTGTTACTTCATCTAAGGTCTCCGCCGCTGGAAATAGGTCGATTTTGCCCAAGTCGAAATCGCTATTGAGTTGCCCGATTAGCAAAGGGGTTTTTTGGCTTTCGTAGCCGATAAAGGAACACAAGACCTCGTACTTCCCTTGGAATGTTCCTGTAATCACAAATCGCCCCTGTAAATCAGTGATGGCACCGCCAAGCACCGCCTGCTCAGCCTCTGCCTGCAAAGTGACGGTGGCAAAAGGTAGCGGATCATGGGATACACCATCCAACAAACGCCCCGAAATATTGATGGTTACTTGCCCCTGCATGAAGAAGGGCAACAAGAGAACAAAGCAGACAAATTGAATTTTTTCTATTGAAAACATTAGCTTTAGCTGTCTATAATGGTGATTCTATTATTAGCCAGCTAATCTACCAATTAAATTGAGATGAAATCCAAACTACTTAAGATTTTTGCCGGGGTGATGCTACTCATTATCCTAGTGGCGCTTTTCAACATTCAGAAGATCAAACAGCTTTATACGGTCCTCCACATTTTTGATGAAGACCAGATCGCGTATAATTTCATGAACATGGAAGCGTTATTTGATACCAGAACGATAGAAAAGAGTAATCAACCTACGCAATTAGTCAAGAATAGTACCTATACGCCAATCCCTTCTTTTACCTACGAAGATTCCCTGATTGCGGTGTCTGGATTCCTGGAATCAACCCATACCACGGGCCTGATTGTATTGAAGCAGGATACCATTGTTTATGAAAAGTACTTCAATGGATTGGAGGAAGGAACAACCCATATTTCTTGGTCGATGGCCAAATCAGTGGTGGCTACGCTGCTAGGAATCGCTTATGAAGACGGCTTGATCGCCAGTTTGCAAGATCCCATTACCAAATATTTGCCGCAACTCGCCGAAAGTGGTTACAACGAAGTTCGGATAAAAGATATACTCAACATGAGTTCTGGCGTAGGATTCAATGAAGATTACCGCGATTTCAACTCGGATATTAACCGCTTTGGAAGGGCTTTTGCCTTGGGATCCTCTTATGAGTCTTTTGCTTTGAGTCTGAAACGCGAACGCGAACCTGGAACCTTTAATCATTATGTGAGTATAGATACACAAGTGTTGGGAATGCTTTTGGAGAAAGTGACCGGGAAACGGCTATCTGTTTACCTAAAAGAAAAATTGTGGGACCCGATGGGAATGGAATTTGATGCCCAATGGATTATCGATAAAACGGGCATGGAGCTAGCACTGGGTGGCTTAAACATTACGCCTGTCTCTTATACACATCTCCGAGCCCACGAGACCGAGGCTGATCTC
>CAJXUM010000862.1 GCA_913060855.1 uncultured Lewinella sp.
ATAAATAACTTTGCATGTTGAGCGTGTCTTTTGGCGAAGGACTTCGTTTCTCATCGGTCAGGTAACTATGGCTATCTTCCCTCTTCGGGCCTTGCCCTTCACTAAAATACATTGCTCAAAATACTAAAGAACTTTTGTTCCACGGTATTGAATACCTTCGTAAATAACCATTAGGATTTGGAGATTTAGTATCATAAGACTATTCCTGTACTACTTCAGGTCGGTATAGCTAATCAACTGAATACCTTCTCGTTGCAATACTTTGCTGACTTTTCTACTATTAAGCACTTTAGTTACCCCATCACGATCAAGCCCGACATTTTCATAGCCGACATGGCCCACTGTTTCTAGCTCTGCGTCGGCGTAACCAGGGTGCTCTATCAAGAGCCAATCTCCAGGGCCTAATTCTTTTAGCATTTGAATTAATCGTTTCTCTTTTTCTTTGGCGCTGTACTTCGAACCACTCCAAGAAGGCACTCCTTTAACCCCCAAGTCTTCCGGATGAATAGCAAGTCCATATTCTTGCGCCAAGCTTCGCATCAATTGGTTGGCCTCTTCGCTGATATTACTGCACCCCATATGCCCAGAAAGATGGGTTAGTTGCGGAATCTTCTTTTGGGCCAATTCAATCTGGGCTCGCCATTCGGCTTCTACTTCTTCGATTTTCCAATCATTTGATAGCAGAAAGTGATCGGCGGGGAATCGTTCATTTTTCCAGAGCATGGGATAAAAGTAACCGTCCTCATTGACCAAACTTGGGGCAGCCGTCAATGGACGCCATTTGAGATTAGTCCATTCGCTAGTGAGCACGAGATGTACTCCCGCATCAAGGCCTGGGTTTTCTTTCAATAAGTTCGCTGCCTCTTCAAACCAAGGCCCAGGTACAATCACTTCTACCGATTGAGCCATTCCTTTTTGATAGGTTTCAATGCAAGCTATATTGGCCGCATGTGAGAATCCCATATCATCGATTCGCACTAATAAACGAGTAGGTGGCTCTTGGGCTAGTATATTCAGTACAAGCAATAGAAATAGACCGAGCATCGAGCCTATTCGAAAGGCTTTATTATACATATTAGGAAAATTTTAGTCGATTGATGAATTAAAGACACGCACAGGTTTGTCCAGTAAAGACTGATCCGTCCCCACATCTCTTGGTTCACAAAACCAAACCAATTTACCCTCGAGGCTTAATTCTTTAGGACAAGTAGCGGCATCGGGATGTGTCTTCATAAAACGGGTTAACATCTTATTTTGTAGATCCAAAAGGATAGCTTGATTTTCGGGCAAATGGGCTAGGTTCTGATACTCTTCCGGATCAGTTTCCAAATCGTACAAGCGATGAACCATTCCAGGTGGGCCCAGCCCCGTCTGATAGCCAATCCCTAAATCGCGGCTCCCACTAGTAAACATATACTTCCATTTATCCGTGCACACCATCGCCAAATTATCTTCTAAGTACTGCGAAAAGGCAAAAGAGCGGTGACTGTCCATTTTTCCTTCCAAAACAGGGACAAAACTCTGTCCTTGAACGGATGCTAGAGGCTTAACCCCTATCAGTTCCAATAGACTAGGCACAACGTCTACATATTCTACCAAGGCAGCACGTCGTTCTCCTGCTTCTCCCATTTTTGGATGTCGAATAATCAGTGGCTGTTTGATGGCCTCTTCCCACATCGTATGTTTCTCAAAACGCTTGTGTTCATACAACAAGTAACCATTATCACTCAGGTAAATCACCAGCGTATTATCCGTTAACTGGAGATCATCCAAAGCATTTAGCACCAAGCCGATATTTTTATCCAAGTATTCCGTTGAACTGTAATAGGAGGCAATAATTCCCCGTTTTTCTGCTTCGCTTAAGCCCTTAAATTTCTGCGGGACCCACCGATCATCTTCCTGGCTACCCGTAGGCAAGGGCAGACTCGCTGGGTCATATTTATCCGCAAATTCTAAGGGAAAATAATAGCTTACTGGACTTTCGCTTTGCTATATTCCAATATTTGGCCATCAGCTAATAACTGCTTCCTCAGCTCAGCATAACTAACTTCCTGCACCGCTGTTCCCTTTTCAATAGCTTGCACGGCCACTGTTGCTGCACTTTGCCCTAAAATCATAAAAACGGGTTCCATTCGGATGGAGCCATAAGCGATATGAGAGCTAGAAACAGCCACCGGAACCGTCAAATTGGTACATTCTTCTTTTTTGGGTAATAATGTGCCCAAATGAATCCGATAGGGTTGTTTGGCTTTTACCCCCAAATCTCCTTCATTTTGTACGTATCCATCTGGCTTAATATAACGTTGTACGTTATGAGAATCCATGGTGTAAGAACCCATTCCTATAGATTGTTCTACTGGCTCTTCAACCAAGACTTCATGTTGCGTCATCACATAGTCCCCAACCATCCGGCGTGCTTCTCGAATATAGAGTTGATGCGGCCAATTACCATTATCCACGAATTCATCCTTGGCCAAGCCCCATTGATTAACTTGTTCCTGCACATCAGCGGGCATCCTAGGATCATTGGCTAAGAAATACATCAAGCCTTTTTGATACTGCTCGTGCTCCTTAATGATCTCCTTACGACGTTCATAGGAAGCTTCCGGGTAATCATAGTTCATTCCAATGTTATCCGTACTGAAAGGGCCATGATTATTCGTATCTGTTTTACGATTAGGAATCAGATCAAATTTTCTAAATAACTCATCCCAACCACTTTCAAATACGCGGGCCAATAAATCATATTGAGAAGAATCATAGCCTTCTGGTTTGGGAAAAGGAACCCGATTATCTGGATGATTACTCAGGCACATTCGAAAACAGTAGGCCTGTATCCTATGATCCCCCGCTCCCTTTTCACCGGGGTCTTCAGCGGAAATCCTAGGTAATAAGCCACTACTTGGATCGCCTGGAATTTTATAGGGATCAGTCGGCACTTTGAAGTAATGATCATGATGTAAAACCCCAGTCTGTACACCATTCCATTCTTCTGCATAGGTGGTCGACGCTTCTCGACCAACATGATAAGAAACCCCCGCTGCTGCCATCAGGTCACCTTCGTAGGTAGCATCAATGAACTGTTTCCCGCGATAAGTTTTCCCACTCAAGGTAGTAATGGCCACAATATTCCCCGCTTCCTTTTCAACGCCTTTTTCCCGATCCAACCATTCTTCTCTATAAACAGTGATTTCGTTTTCACTTATAAAAGCATCAAAAGCCTTTTCTGCTACACTGGGCTCAAAAATCCACATGGTCCGTTGTGCTCCGTCGCTAGCCCGGTTACCTTGGCCTTTATTACCATACTCTTCTTGTGTTTGCCATTTCCAAGCTTCAGCAGTTTGGTAGTGATTGTACATCTTATGGTAAAATTCTCTGGCCAAGCCACCAATCACGGTTTTATTCCCTGTATCCGTCCAGCCCAAACCGCCTGATGATAGTCCACCCAAATGTTTATCCGGCGAAACTATAATCACCGACTTTCCCATTTTAACAACTTGTACGGCAGCGGTTACCGCCGCTGAAGTTCCACCATACACAATCACATCGGCTTGTAAGCCCGACTCCTCGCCTCCTTCAGCAGGTGAGCATTGGTAGAAGAAAAACGCTCCCAAAAGAGCTACAATAAATCCAGTTTTTATATTCATCTTTCGTTTTGTTTTTAAGCCACAACTAAGCCGTTAGTGCAGAGGCTCCAACCAGCACCTCTCCTAACCCACTTTCAATTCACCTTTACCTTTTCCCGATATCGCACAAGGCTAACAAAGGGCGAATATCTTCAACCACCAACCATATGATATTTGGAAAAAAGGACTACACCTTTGGATGTAGATGAGTCACAATTCAGGAAGGCCAGGCTGTCTCTTATACACATCTGACGCTGCCGACG
>CAJXUM010000863.1 GCA_913060855.1 uncultured Lewinella sp.
CGAGATCAGCCTCGGTCTCGTGGGCTCGGAGATGTGTATAAGAGACAGGATAGAACGCTTCTTTATCTACGGTTTTTGCGACCCTCACCCAATTCCCGCCGCCCTTGGCACGAAACGTTTGTCCTGCATTGGGCGCAGTAGTAGAAACAGAAAGTTCAATGTCCTCAAACTGAAAAGCATCGGGTATGCCCAGGTAACTCGTCGCCAGAATATCCCACATGTAGTAGGTGTACTCGTAAGCAGGAATTGTATTGAGTGTAGTGGCCCAAAACTGCCCAGCTAAATGGGATAAGTCATAATCGGACTGGGTAGCCAATGCCTTTAGGAATTCGAAATTAACGGGCACAACATTGGTGACATCTAGGGGAAAAAGCGTGAGAGGCACTTCCATTTCAAAAAGCTGTTGCGCTGAAATAGGGTCCCAGTACACATTCCATTCGGCAGTACTATTGTGATTATAGGTGACCACATTGCCAGCAGTATCTACGGCACCTCCCATCCATATGACTTCCTTGATTTTTGAGCCTAAATCCGGAAACTTATGTAGGGTTCGAACGAGGTTAGAACAGGGGCCTGTGAGCAATATCTTAACAGGCATTTCTGCTTTTTCTAATTGTTCTGCCAATAACCTTATACTCCCTCCAGCTGCTAATTGTTGCGTTGTAATATCCACATTGATCATCATAGGGAAGGCATTCAAAGCCATTGGCCCCGCCCGCCATTCCAATGGAAAAGCATTAATGCCATGGTATTGTCCCACCGCTACAGGAATATTTGTTTGCTTGAAAAGTGCGAGGAGTTTTTGGGTGCTTTCTGTGGCATAATCGGCGATACAATCAGCGGGTGTGATAGATATCCCTTTTATTTCGATTTGATCCATACTCAACAACAGCATCAAAGACAGGAGGTCATCGACACCGCCATCATGGTCAAATAATAGGGCTTCTTTTATCATTGGATTTTTCCTTTTAGCGAGCCCTAAAACTACAGATTGGAATGCGATTTTGGGGAATAATAGCGGAGAATATTCATGACAAATTCAGCTTATTTTCATAAAGCGTATCTGCAATCTCATCAATGAAAGAGGCGGCCACTAGTTCTGATTTATTCTCCGTAGGAAGACTATGCCACTTGATGCCATGTACTGCGGTTATTCGCTTAGCCCATTTGGTACTTTCTGCATCTGTTGGCCCACCTACTATGAAGTGACGTTTATGGGGGTGTTTGAGGTATTCCTGTAGGTAAAAGCCAAATTCCCAGCGACTAGTAGGACCAATATTGGGTGGGAAATGCTCCGCTTGTTCGGAGGTCCAATAAGTAGGTAGCCAAAAAGCGGTGATATCACAAAGGTTTAGGTATTGCCATTCCCAAGGAATTTGTTTGTTCAAAGCATCTGTTAACTGAGGGGGCTGCCCTTTTACTTCTATATCAGCCCAATTACCCGTTTCTGGCTCTGGTGCGACGACGGTCATACTTGGGTCTAGTCTGGGGTCTTCTTGGAGTCTTTCAATGACTTTCCTTCTCCATCCCTTTTGCATATTACCATTTGGTGGTGTGGGCCCGGCCAAGAAGACGCCGAGCTTGGGAAAGATAGTGGTATGTTCTCTTGAATAAAGTACCCGTAGTGGTTCTATCTGCATATTGGCTTGTTCTTTTTCACAATGAATCTGAATCTTAGCTGGCTAGTTTCGACAGTTGTCTATTATCCATTTTCTTACCTCCCCAACTTACTTCCATGCCCACAGCGCATTCCGATCTACTTTCAATGATGGTCTCAAAAGAGCCAGCAAGCTGAGGTAGTAATGCAGAGGTATCTGGATAATGGTCAATGATTCCGTCCCTAGAGGCTTGAATATCTCCGCTTAGTTGATCAAGACACGTCACGACTAGATGCTTTTTGGCCTGGGCCGAATAATTTCGATCGCAAGACAGCGCATAGTTGATCATATCCAGGTCAAGAATACTGCATCGTTGGTGCCCTTGCCAAGGATTGTACTGATTGGTTTCATTGGGGTTGGCCGTGTAGTGCAAGGGAAAGTTTTCATTGGATAAAAAACCATTGCCGTGCCGGGTCTGATAAGCACGTGTGATGTAATAAATTTCCGGCACAGGCAAATGGTTGGCATTCATCAGTGTGAGCGCATTTTTAGCCGTCGTTGAGCAGCGAGTGACATTGGGAAAGAACCCAAAATCCATATCAAGTAAAATACCTTGGCTTCCTTCAAAAATGAGGTTGCTGTAGGTAGCGCTTTTGAAAAAAGCATTTTCATGAACGATTTGGAGCGTATCTTTTATGTTTTCCACTGCTTGTTTGAATGCGGCTAATTGTTGTTGGAATTTAGGTGTGTTAATAAAGTTTTGAGTTGGCTGTTGATAGTAAGAAGCGATGGCTTTGAGTTTCTGTTCGAAGACTTGCGGGTAGAATAAATCCTGGGCGTGTAATTTATAGGGCGTGGCCTGGCGGGCAATAGTAGCGCCAAAACCCAGGCCACAGCTCCCATGTTGGTTCTCTTTTTCCGTACTTCGATTGTGGAACACATCATAAGGCGTGGTGATAGGAGATAAGGCATCGACATAAAGCCTAGGAGTGTGGCCCTGTTCGTTCAATGCGATCCACTCATTGAGATAATGAATCGGTGAAAGCGTACAAAAGCGACTCCAATAGGTCGGCACGCCGCGCAAGCTTCCCGCTCCAAAGCTGGAAAAGACATGTCGCGTTCCCATTTCGTTTACTACGGTATGCCCCGCCTGATGTCCACCTGAAAAACGAACCACCAACGGCGTTTCGCTTTGCCGACAAAGATAATCCGTCGTGATTCCCTTTCCCTCATCCCCAAAACCCAAGCCTAAAATGATATGTGTTTTCATGATACTTCTGTTTTTTGTAAAACCCGTCAACCCGTAGCTTACTACAGCTTAAACACCCCACTCGTAATCCCATTCTGCACATCGCTAGATACGTTTACCAGTGCATTTTTCACCGCCTTAGCGGTAGCGGGATCAAAGCTAGCCGCTACCTTATCCAGTCGGATGCCATTGATAACCGCTATCGTACTGGCAATGAGTTCAGCTATGGCATTTTGATCATCGAGAATCAGTAAATTCTCTCCGAGCAAATCTTGCCAGTAGCCAATGATATCTGGATTGTCCCGGTAACTGGCTTCGTTGACATGGATGTGAAAAACATGATACATGCGCTGCGCTTGCGCCAAAACGTCTTTGGCATTGATAGTTGTAGGTTCGGTGTATCCCATCAGGGCTTGGAGTCGTTGCGCATCGACTTCGTCCCAGCTTTTCTCGTCTCCCATAGTAAAGAGAAAGCCCTTTTTACCCCGCTTTTCAAAGCAATCAATGGAGGTATGACGACCAGCGGCGAGCCAAGCGAGGAGGTAGGACTCCATTTGCTGCCCACCACCGCCACCTTCCAGGAAGATGCTAGACAAGCAGTCGTTCAACTCATCCGTGCCGGACTCAAATTGACCTATCTGCAATGGGGCTCGATCAGAAATATGATCGCCAATAGCCGCGAAAAGGACTTGGGGATCTTCGATCTCATGCTCTAATAAGGTATCCATCAAAGAGCCCAATTTGTGGCGAATCAAGTGCTCCGGAATGCGACGCATAGAGCCTGTCACATCCAGGAAGACACCGATCGCTAGGGAATTAGGGTGGGCATCAGAATCTCGGCTTTCTCGAAAGTTTAAGCCATATGGATTCATGCTGTCCGCGACCCTTCTACTGGCATTAGATTTGAAAATGGCATTGGTTGATTTTTTGGAGTAATTGGCCTTTAAATGTGCATAGGCCGATTTTGACCAGTTGGTGTATCCCCTGTCTCTTATACACATCTGACGCTGCCGACGAAGAGGATAGTGTAGAT
>CAJXUM010000864.1 GCA_913060855.1 uncultured Lewinella sp.
CTCGGAGATGTGTATAAGAGACAGATGTACATGGAGGCATCGCCCAGAATGATCAATTTGGCGTATTCAATGACGGATTTATCTATGTCTTAGATGAAGGGCAGTTGCAAGTGAAAGGCACGCCTGAGGAACCTGTTATTATTGAAGGTGACCGTCTGGAGGAACCCTTTATGGATCAGGCGGGGCAATGGTACGGTATTATTATTGGTCGTGGGAGCAAAGGAAGTAGAATCGAAAATGCAACGATCCGCAATTCTATATTTGGCGTATATGTCGATTCCACCGGCGAGGTAAGCCTGGATAAGGTACAGATATACAATACCGCAAGTAGTGGCATAGTCGGCTACCATAGTTCGATTACAGCCACCAATACATTGATCTATAATAATGGCGCCAATGCCGTTCAATTTATTCTGGGAGGGGATTACAAAATGGATCATTGCACCGTAGCCAGCTATGGTATAGATGCTTCAGCCATGGCAGCGACCAACTTCTTCTGCTATGATGCGACCTGCGAAACGAATGCTTCCTATCGCCTCAATGCGAGCTTCCGGAATAGTATATTCTTTGGTTCTCAGCGAGATGAAATCACTTTAGATGATGGGTTTGATGGCGCTCAAGCCGATATGTTCAATGTTAAGTTCGAGAATTGTATCGTGAGGATCGATGATTTACTGGAAGCAGATGAAGGCGCTTACTCCAATTTCTTCGTGGATCAATGCGAATCTTGTATTAATGGCGAAAGAGAGGATTTTCTTTTCGTAGAACCCAACCTGGATGACTATCACCTGGATTCTCTATCGATTGCTATAGATGAAGCCAAATCGATCCCAGGCATTTTAACCGATGTAGAAAATAATGATAGAGACACCCCTCCAGATATCGGTTGCTTTGAATACCAAAAATAACCGCTTAACAATACAGGGAAAGTGTTTCTCCGTCAACATCCACTAGTCGATCCAAACGGATGGTCAATCCATTATCTAGCACCATGAACTCCACCTTTTCTTTGACGTAAAAGTCTTTTATTATTGCTTCTATGGAAGTAATGACTTCGGCTTCGTTGAAATAGCGGATAAGCACCCGCTTACGAAGAGTGGCCATCGCTTCTAAGTGATCGTAATAATTACAACTAATCGGTTGATAGGCTTTTTGCTTTTCCATACTATTACAAATGCTATTTCTCCAAAGATAGTTGCTACCCCACTTTGAATAATGTCTGTTAAAGGTAGTTTGTGTGACAAATGAGGCCCAAAAGGAATCCATGGAGTTGTTTTAAAATACATAGATGACTTTCTTACAAGCTATTAAAGTCAAACACCTGTCTTATCAGCCGTAGGTTTTATGGGCCGGCAGGATCACCTTACTTTACCGACGAACTGGCCGGCAAGAAAATAAGCTTTTTAAAATGAGTTTCATTTTGAATTTCAAGCCCTTACCAGTAATTTCAAAGCTATATTTTGAACTAACTTCATTACCTAGTATGAAACTAACCCACTACTTTTTAACAAGCATGTTATTTTTAATTGGCCTAATTCTGTCACCCTCGGCCATACATAGCCAAGATAAGAAGCCAAAGAAAATTAGTCTAATGGATCATCTCCTGACAGAAGACTTGCCTACTTTGACCATCCAAACCAATGTGAATAAAGTATTTGCAGATTATAAAATCCAAAATTACTATTGGGGTAATGCGACTTTATCGTTCGATGGAGAAGAGCAAATTCAGGAAGAGATTCAAGTTAAGACACGAGGAAAATTCCGCAGCCGATATTGTGAAAACCCGCCTATTAAAATCAAGTTTTCCAATAAGTCACTTAAGGCACAAAACTTCAAAAAACTGAATGAATTCAAGATCGTTTATCCATGTAAATCCAAGGAGGAACACCAAAATTATGTTTACAAAGAATACCTCATCTACAAACTCTATAACGTCCTAACAGAAAATAGTTTGCGGGCACAACTAGTAGATATCACGCTCGTAGACTCGGCTGCCACGATAGCAGATCGAAACTTCAAGGGCTTTTTGATAGAGGATCGTGAAGAGCTGGTCAAACGCATGAAAGGTGTCACAGATGGTCTAGAATGTATGCCTCCTGATAATCTTAGTCAGTATGATTATACCTTATTTCAGGTTTTCCAATACTTTATTGGCAATACCGATTGGTTACTACCTACCTGCAAAAATGCCGAGATCATCCTCTTAAAAGATGGCAAAATGATTCCTATACCTTATGATTTTGATTTTGCAGGAATGGTAAATACTAATTATGCCAGTCCTGATTTAGGCCTTGGTGTTACCTCAGTGACACAACGGCTTTTCTTGGGGCATTTAAAAACGATGGAGGAACTTAATCCCGTATTGACCCTCTTCCAAGCCAAGAAATCAGCACTAATCCAGGTCATTAACGATTTTGAGTACTTACCCGCAAAGGACCGAAAAAAAATGATTAAGTATTTAGAGTCCTTTTATAAAATAATAAAAAAGTCCAAGAACGTAACTAAGGTTTTTGTGCACCCTATCGCAGAGAAAGGTTAAAGAGTATTAATCGAGATGACAAAAACTATTTCCGTTTTGGGCTGTGGCTGGTTGGGCCTACCACTAGCCAAGCAATTGGTAAAAGAAGGCTTTCAGGTAAAGGGATCGACCACCTCTCCGTCTAAAGTATACTCATTGGAAGAAGCGCAAATTCAACCCTATGTGTTTAAAGTGAAGGAGACCTTTGAAGGAGAGGTCAAGGATTTTTTCGAAGCAGACCTACTGGTCTTAAACATCCCTCCTGGCCGACGAAACCCAAATGTTGAAACGGACCATCCTCTACAGGTAGAGTTAGTGGTAAAAGAAGCCATAAAAGGAGGGATCCAACAGCTGGTTTTCATCAGTTCATCTAGTGTTTATGGTGCGGCCAATGATATCGTAACTGAAACGACAATTCCAGCCCCTAGCACTGGTTCTGGCCGAGCATTGGTTAAAGCGGAGCGATGGTTGCAAGAACAAGCAATAGCGGTGACCATTCTGCGGATGGCCGGCCTCTTTGGCCCCAAACGTCACCCCGCTCGTTTCCTAGCAGGCAAAAAAGACCTGAAAAATGCAGCAGCCCCTATCAATTTGGTACAATTAGATGATGCAGTAGCAGCTATTCTAAGTGTAATTCAGCAAGAAAAATGGGGGACGTTGTATAATGTTTGTGCGGATGAACATCCGCAGCGAAAAGACTACTACACCCAAAAAGCAGCGGCTCTCGATCTGGACCCTCCCACCTTTCTGGAGGAGGAAGTGACTACCTACAAAATAGTGGCGAATCAGAAGATAAAAGCCGAATTAGGACTCACCTTCAAAGTCCTCAATTAGTGAAGTTGATTATAGATATTATGTTAGAGTAGGCTTGGGCAGATCTCAATTGCCCCAAGCGGGTGATGCGGAAAAAGAACATTCTGAGTAATGACCTCTATGCCTTTGTGTTACCACAAATGACGATTTTACAGCGGCCTAAAATGTTCATTTTATGAAGTAGAGAAGTCGAGCTTTGGGGAGGAAGTGAGTCGAGTGATATCGGCTTATTTGCGATCCTAGGGGGTAAGTAAGACTTCAGAAGTGGGGTGGTCGATAGCTTAGTTAGTGGCGAAAATCTACTTCTCCCAAAATGGCCCCACTAAAGAGCCGAGATTTGGAAAAACCAAATCTCGGCTCTTAAATATAGGTTGGCTACAAGCTCATGCTTGTAGGCCAGTTTTGACTGCGAGCTCCAGCTCGCTGTAAGTAATTATAGTACTTGTATACCGCATCTCGGCGAGCAGGCTCGCAACCAAAAACCGCAATACTAGTGAAACTAGTAGCGAACATCCAATATTATATATCCAA
>CAJXUM010000865.1 GCA_913060855.1 uncultured Lewinella sp.
GAGATCAGCCTCGGTCTCGTGGGCTCGGAGATGTGTATAAGAGACAGGTACTTACTATGGTACGGTACATTTTAAGTCTGCAGTATTAGATTACTTCATCAGACCTAAGACATTGATTAAAGGATATAAAAGGAGTCAGGAAAATATACTACTTTCTAATATTGCGTATTCGGAAGGCTATAGATTAGAAGATATTGAAATTTCCTGTCATAAATACCGGGGATATGAAGGCTACCCAGAAAATGAACCCGTCCCAATAAGATTAGAAAATCAAGAGAATGTCGACTTGAATGAAATTGAAGTTCTATTGCCCCTTGGCATTGTAGGACGGCAAGGGATATTTTCTATTTTAGAGAACTTCATAAGGAATACTGCCAAACATGGTCAGAATAAGATGTTCCGAGAGCAACAAAAATTAAAAATTAACATCAGTATAGAGGGATATGATAAAGATTTCTTTAGACTTTCAATTGAAGATAATAGTGCGAAGCTTGATGACATGCGATTCCGTATGATTAATAGAAGTTTAAAGGTCGGTTTAATCAATAAAGAAGGTGGAATAAATGAAGAGCACAAAGGGATTAAGGAAATGCAGATTGCCGCAGCATGGTTAAGGGGGATTTCGCCAGCTGAAATGGATGTTTTTGATGCTGTCCGGTTAGGTCAGCCTCCTATTCTTAAGGCCAGCAATATTTCAGGAAACCTTCGCTTTGATTTTTATCTGAAGAAACCGAAAAAAGTGCTTCTCATTGGAGACCAACCTGATACTGATTTCTCACTTCCCTTTGGCTGGGAATATATGAGTTATAGCAACTTCAGGCATTTAAGTAAGGAAGATTTAGTATTTAAATTCGTTATATTAGACTCATTTATATCAGATGAGGAGAAGCTCGCAAGTATCAAAAGCATTGCTCCAATCAGGACCCTTATACTAAATTTCGAAGAATTATTTGGCAACGTTCAGGACCGAAAGACTATAGATGCTCAAGTCTATAAACACTGGATAGACTTACCTGGATTATTTTTAGATGAACCTATGCAGGCATCAACCTTATCTATTGGGATATTCGATAATGTAGGAAGGAATAGCAGCCGTGATGTCACAATTAGTACAATAGAACTTAATGAAATTGGTGTCTACTTTGATGATAAGGATGGTAGATCAATAGGCTCGAAGAACATCATCTTCCGAACCCATAATGATACTAATAAGGAATTCTCTGAGTTCATTAAGGAGAATTCAGCCACCTATGAGAACAGTTCTTTTATAGAAGGAATTAGTGGAAATAATTCAACTCACCGAATTACTAGGGAAGAAGAAATAGATGAGTATTGGTGTCATAAAGTAAGAGAAGCCGCTTTGACCAAGATTGCTATAATTGATGAAAGAATTTGGCGAAATATTGCTGGATCTGAAGGGTTATTATCAAAGTCTGAATTAAAAAAGAAGCGATCAATTGAAAAGATGAAATATGATAAGAAAAATATTTTCATTTTTAACATTGACTTTAGAGATGAAAGCATGTGGCTAGTTGATATTGAGGATCAACCATTCGCCGAGATAAAGAGGGATGGTACTTTAGACTTTAGAGGCAAGAAATGCGAGACTCTTCATTTTGTATCGATCCATCAAGGTCTACTTGATAAGCTGGTAGAATACTGTAGACATTATTATCGAGATTTAAATGATCAAAAGGATCGGGTAGATGCTGTATTCAATACTTTCAAAACAGATTTTCCGGCAAACCTCAAATATATTGTACATTCAGGAAGGTCTGTCACGAATTTAATTCCAGAAGGGGCTGCATTTATACAGCTGTCATCATTGGATACAGCTTTAGGAGATAGCAAATATACACTAACTGAACTCTTGTATTCTACCTGATCATTACAATTTATGTTGAATGTTAGTAAGTAAAACATTAATTATTGTTACAACTCGGTTTCTTCAAGAGAATAAGGTGGATCATTCAGGGACTCCTGAATATCTATTCCATAATGATCCTTCTGGGAAGGTAGAAATTCTGCCCAAGAAAGGAATTCCTAATTTGAACCATTTTTTTGGAGGGACCTCTCCTCATGGTCTATTTAAAGTTAAGGATGAATTAGTTTTTGGCTTTTATAACTTAGAACGTGATACAGGAAATCCAGACTACCGACTTTCTTTTGTTAAAGCAATGATAAAAGATGTTGTTAGTTATATTAATAGGGAAGCAAAGGGTGCATTAGACCTGATCAAGAATATTAAACTCTTTCTGCATAGAAAAGAGCTTGGGGAGGTAGAAACTAATTATTTGTCCGTGAAGAATCCTGAGATTTTGCAAATTATTCAAGATGAGTTCAAAAAATATACTATTGAATATGTGGATAATGAATTGAGTGCTAAGGAAAAAAAGAACTATATAACTGCTGAATTTATTGCTTATAAGCACGGTGGGGACAATCCCATATCTGATATTTTATCAAATTTTCCCTGGGAGCAACTAAAAGATGGAAAATCTATCACCTCTATAATTCTGCACGAAACCTCTCAGCATTCTCTAACGTATTTTCAAAGAAGAGAAAATCAACTAATCGGAGCTTCGGAATCCATTTCATTCAATTGTCCAGAACCTAGATATAGCCTTGACATTAAGGTACTTTATAATGAGAACGGACTTACATTGGATTCTCCTGATAAATTCCTTCCTTATGGAGAACTATGTGCTAAACTTCAAAAAAAGCTATCACAGACAGCAGGTGAAGATAAATCCGACCGAAACCTCAGGATAATCCTTGCTAATACTACCTCGTTTGCTTCTGATCAAGCAGGAAACCTGATTGTGCAGCACATAATGCAGGAAGAAAATAACCCCATTCCAACAATCGTCATTAGTCCATTAGACATTATGTGGGATTGGGAAGCAAGCATAGCAGAAATAGAGAGCAGAGCGAATAAATTGAGTAAGAGAATTGAAAGCTTCGAACAAAGTAATTCGATTTCGCAGGAGCGATTGGCATTGCTTAAGAATAGACTAAAGATATTGCATGTAAGGTTGGAAGAGGGAGTTAGTGAAAAATTACAGCAATTGCAGCTTGATATGCGCTATCGTTTTTTTGACTCAAGTATATGGTATCATTATATATCCCTTGAAGAGAGCTATAATGGGGGTGGGTTTCAAGAACAATTAAATAGCGTATTGAAGGATATTGACCGGGCATATCAGCTAAAACTTTACTGGAAAGATGCAGCAAAGGAGTACTTTGAACTCAACAATAGGCTATTTGGACAATCCAGGTTGGAGGGTTTTGGAAGCCATTCTTCAGCTATAGTTCCTTTTCGTTTTCACTCTGAAAGCCAAATGGAAAGGCGGGCAGAAAACCTTATTCAGAAGTTCAAGAAAATAGGGCTAAAATGGGACTTTCTATTGATTGATGATTTTGCAGAACGTCCAATGAGGGATCGAAGCGGTAGTCGTGATGGTAAGGACGAAGAGGAAAGCCAGGAGTTACCGAAACAGCAGATTATAAAGGACCTTATCGACACGGATGCTGAAGAAAAAACTAGAATCTTTGGAAAATGGAGCTGTGTCACAGAACTAGAAGAAGGAATTTCCTTTCTTAAATCTCCTGATACTGCCCGAGGTCAGGTGCAATTTGATGTGATTCTACTCGATTACCTCTTTAGTGCAGACAAGCACGGAAATGAAAAAAAGAGACCGGATTATGGAACAAGGTTATTAAAGGAAATTAAGATCGACATTCAACAATTTTCGGAGAATCGCGGACCGATTGGAAGTTTTTGGATATTTCCCGTGACTGTATTTACTGATGCTGTCTCTTATACACATCTCCGAGCCCACGAGACCGAGGCTGATCTC
>CAJXUM010000866.1 GCA_913060855.1 uncultured Lewinella sp.
TATCCTCTTCGTCGGCAGCGTCAGATGTGTATAAGAGACAGATCTGCATTAGCTCAGTAGGCGTCTTGCGCGAATGCCGGCCTCTTCCCCCACAAACGTAAATCCCCAATTGATGACTAATGGGGTTGATCGCCCTTTTCAGGGCACCCACGACGGAGGTAGTAATTCCAGAAGAATGCCAATCCATCCCCATCACTGCCCCGAAGGATTGAAACCATAGGGGATCGCTAATACGCTTCATGAATTCATCCTTCCCATATTCAGTAAGGATGGATTCTACGATGGCGCGGCCAAGGGTTGCCATCCGATTGGCTAGCCAAGGCGGGACGCGACCGTGATGAAGCGGAAGATCAGCATGTGCATTTGTACGCATTCCTCTAGGTTTCTACTAAAAAGTGGTTTTCTACTAATAGCTTAGGCCGCGACACTATTGGTTTGAAGCTGTCGCTTGGCAAACGCTCGACCGAACCTTTCAAAACTGTTCTTTAATCGAAGCGATTCATTAATCAATAAATCCTCTATGTCGATATCACCAATTTGTGCCTCTCTCAATACGCGTAACCAGTAATTGGCTTCTCGGATTTCAGCTAAACAGATTGCAATATTAGCCTTAAAATCTGCCTTAGAAGTTGCTCGCTGTGACGCCAAATAACTGGCTTCGCAGCAGGTAACAGCTGTAATCAAGTATTTTTTAATCTCTTGAAATGCGGGACTTTTCTCCCTAATAGTTTGTTGTAAAAGCAATACATCCACAACAAATGAAGACAGACATTCTTTCAGATTTTCTTGCATAAAGGCACGTTTTTATTTTCGATAAAATTAGAGATAAAAACAATCAAAAACAAGTAAAAGTATTAAATTTTATAAATTTAAAACAAAAAGTTTTTAACCCTATTTTTATCTTACCCTTAGCGATCAAAGTCCCAAACTTTTCTTCCTTTACCAACCATTAACTAAAGTATGCAAACGACCTCCTTCTCTTTCTATTTTGAAGAATATCTCGATCAGCTTCGGCGTGAAATCGAAGCCTATACAGACGAAAGTCAATTGTGGCTATGCCCTCCCGGCATCAGTAATTCGGCCGGGAACCTTTGTACACACCTGATCGGCAATTTGCATCATTTCATGGGGCATGGCTTGGGCGATACGGGCTATATCAGAAATAGGCCCTTGGAGTTTAGCATAAAGGATGTACCGAGAGCGGACTTGCTTCAGCAAATCGAGACGACACGGCAGATGATCAAAACTGTCCTATCCGCTATTTCCGACATGGAAGCACCTTATCCTAAAATGCTCAGGGATGGGCATCATGGTCAATACAGCATCCATAAAGAATTGGTTCGTCTATCTATGCATTTGGCCTATCATGTAGGACAGGTAAATTATCACCGGCGCTTGTTGACGGATTAGTCACATTTGTGTTTTCCATACCAATTATAGATGTAGCCCAATAGCTAAGTGAAGAGGCATTCATCCAGGCAAGTAGGTCGCTACTATATGATTTTTTTATCTTTGAGCTCATTAAAACAAAAAAGTAGCGTCCTTTAGAGCATGATCATTTTACTTGAGATCAACCAGCTATCAAACAAGCACTCTGATTAGAAAACAGGATTTGTATAAGGCAATGAGTCTAAAGTGTATAAGTTTTTTAGATCGGTATCCATTCAAGAGAGAAAGATGCATTGTGCTATTTTTACTCCTCATCTTTTATGGCGCGCCCATAGTTATCATTGGTCAAGATCATCCACAATTCCTCCAATATCAACAAACCGACGGCTTACAAAATAATTACATCCTGTCTCTGTATCAGGATCACGCTGGTTTTATGTGGATAGGAACAGAAAATGGGCTGAATCGCTTTGATGGCCACCACTTCATTTCATTTCGTTTCGATCCAGATGATTCTACCTCTATTAACAACAATTTTATTCATAGCATTCATGAGGACCAGGAACGCAATCTTTGGGTGGGAACGCAAAGAGGGCTGAATCGCCTGGATAGGGCTACCGGACGATTTGAACGAATAGAAGTAAGAGAGACCAATGGCCTACCTGCAAATTTTGAGGTATCGGAAATATTCGAAGATGATCAGGGAATGCTCTGGATTATTGCAAACGACAACTATTTGCTGAAAGTTCAGCCTGATGAAGAACGAGGGCGCTATGTCTTAGAACGAGAAGCCACCTTCGATGATCTATCCGAGGACACCAGCCCCATCATGGGCATCATCCAGGATCAATCCGGAGATTTCTGGTTCCGGATGGCTGACGGCTTAGCGCGCTGGCTTCGCGTTGCTAAGCAGCTGGAACGCTACAGATTCCCAACAGATACGGGAACTACCGAATCCGGTATGGCTGCGGACAGAATGATGCTCGATCATTTGGGTAACATTATCCTGCTGGGCAATGAAAATGGCATCTATGTATTATCGCCAGCTGAAGAAACCCCTTCGATCAAACCCTTACCGCAATATCAGCAACTGGAGTCAATTGGAATAAACCTTGCTGATCAACAGCTTTTCCATATGGCCATCACGGACCAGAACTATTTATGGATTGCTTATAAGAAGAAGGTGCTAAAGATGGATTTGCGCGCTCAGACCATTCGTCGAGAAAACGTGCTGGAGCTAAGTTTTCCATTTGACGTACATGTACTGCTAGAAGACGCCCAATCCGCACTTTGGGTAGGTACGGCTGGAGGTGGTATTCACATCCAGAAACAGACCAAAAGTCCCTTTTCCTTTTTCCAGCATGATCCGGAAGCCGCGAATAGTCTTTCACCAGGTGTGGTCAGGGCTTTTGCTGAAGATGATGATGGTGCACTATGGGTGGGACTCTTGGGTAGCGGTATCGACCAATTGGAAACCGATTCCGTACAGGGCTTATACAAGCGAAGGAATATACAGTATACCCCGGGGTCGGCTTCCTTGCTGGGTGGCAACTTAATCATAGAGATTTTGAAGGGTAGCCAAAATCGACTTTGGATAGCCACTAATGCTTCTGGACTTAACGAGGTCGACCTGAAAACTGGAGAATGGAAAAACTACCGACATACCCCAGGCCAGGCCAACGCTATTTCTCAAGATCGCATCTGGGGACTGACAGAAGATCAGCAGGGCTTTCTTTGGATAGGGACGTTTCAAGAAGGTTTAAATCGACTGGATCCCAATACAAATATCGTCGAGCGATTTGTCCATGATCCAGCAGTCCCCTCCTCTCTACTAGACAATCAGATTAAATCACTTTATACCGATAAAAAAGGAGATGTCTGGATTGGCAGTCATGCCGGTCTGAGTCGCTTCAACAGGCAAACAGGGGACTTTAAGCACTATCTGCATGACCCAGCTAAGCCCTCCTCTATCAGCAATGGCATCGTTTGGTGCATTTATGAAGATCATCAGGGAGCGCTATGGATCGGCACCGGCTTAGGCTTAAATCGCTTCCATCGGGACAGCGAAACCTTTGAACATTTTTTTGAGAAAGATGGTTTGCCCAGTAACACCATCTATGGACTGTTACAAGATCAGCAACAAAATCTTTGGGTAAGTACCGATGATGGCTTGGCTTTACTTTTGTCTACGGATACCCAAAATGTTTTCCGTGCTATCAAGCAGAAAGATGGTTTGGCGGCTACTTCCTTCATCCCGAAGGCTTATTTCCGGAGTCGCCATACGGAATTACTATACTTTGGCACGACAAAAGGTATTGTAATCGTTGACCCCTTGCTCTTATCAAAGGAACAAGTCACTCCAATGCTGGGCCTTCATTCCTTTTCCAGAAATAACCTAGGCTCCAAGGAAGGAGACTGTCTCTTATACACATCTCCGAGCCCACGAGACCGAGGCTGATCTCGTA
>CAJXUM010000867.1 GCA_913060855.1 uncultured Lewinella sp.
GCATACGAGATCAGCCTCGGTCTCGTGGGCTCGGGGATGTGTATAAGAGACAGTATCCATTAGGGTGCGTAGTGGCTGATAGACAAAGTAGAATATAAAGAAGGCAAGCGTTAACGACTTGATTTTTAATTTCATGCTTCCAAAGTAAAGCTTCCTACTATATTTTACCTAATAAAACTCGGTATCTCAGCTACCTCATCGGTCAACTGGCTGTTTTTATCGGTCAACTGATCAGGGCTATCCCGTTAGCGTTGACCGAGACAATCTCAGGCTTCACAGATTTGATTTTCAAAGGAATAACTATGCTCCTACATTTGTATCAACAACAACAGCAACGGACATTTTCAGTACCATTAAAAAGAAAGCCATGAAAAACTACGGTCATATCTTCTTCCTACTTATAGAATTCTTTTTGACGGCCTTTAATCTAGTCGGACAAGTAAATACCCAACAAGAAGTCTTGATTATTGGGACGATGCACGAGGTACCTAAGATTATTGGTAACAGTTATAAACCACTTTTAAAGAAAGCGAAAGCTTACGATCCACAGGCTATTTTTGTAGAAAGACCGCAAGCTTCTGACACACTTAGCCTACAAAATGTGTATACCAAATTTCTACATCTTTCGGATTCTTTAAACAGTAGTATAGCGCTCAATCAAGCAGAATTGGCCGCAGCGATGGCCAAGCCATTATCTGCTATGAATACGGCAGACTTTAAACTATTAAACCGCTATTATATTTTGGAGCGAGACTATGCCAATGCCGAATATTATAAGTACCTCTCTCGCTACGGATTCAGTGGCCCAAAAAAGCCTACCCGTAATGAAAATGGAGACCTAACGGCCAAATTGGGGATTCATTTAGGCCTCAAGGAGATTCATAGTATGGATAACCAGTGGTACCGTAAAGAATACCACCAGGCTTGGAGCGCTTGTGTCAAAGCCGGGAAAAAGGATGGAGAGATAGAAATACTGAAAAAGTTAAATAAAGGCGCCTTTTGGAAAGAGCGTTACAACGGAGCAACGGCCCAGTACGGACGTTATACTAATGCCCCCAAAACCACTCAACTATACCATACCATCAATTCTTTTCGATACCGAGAAACACCCTGTGAGCCTTGTACCGAAGGGGGCAAGTATTGGGATTTACGCAACCTGGAAATGGCACGTAATATTGGAAATCAAATCCGAGGAAATGGAAAAGAGCGAAGTGTCGTTGTAGTGGGCGCAGGACATGTAGTCGGGTTGAAGGAGGCGCTAGCGGCGGAGTATCCCGAGATTACGGTCAAATTGCTCAATGAGGTGAAGTAATCGGGTTTCAAGTATTTGGGGTTCATAAAGTTTAGTATTTCAACTTTTTGCCCCCTCCACTTTTCAACCGATAAGCGTAACTGACATGACTTATTCAGAAGCGAGGAAAACATAGCTTTCCTCGCTTTTTTTATTGAATGGAACTATTGCTTCAATAGCTTGCTTTTATAAAGAAGTATATTATACCCTATATGCGGGACCTCATTTAAAAAAACAGCTGTGAAATTATACGACCAACAACACATACAGGCTTTCTACAATGAATATGCGGAGCAAGAATCACTTCGCTGGGACAAATCAATCGTAGAGCAAGTAAAGCAGGCGGTACATCTACACCATCTTCACCAAAACATCGAGCCAGGAGATACCATCCTTGAATTGGGTGCTGGAACCGGTATTTTTACCCAAGTATTGGCCACTTATACTGCGGATTTGACGGTAACAGATCTTTCTCCTGTCCAATTGAAATTGAATAAAGAACGAGCGGTTCAAGAAAACTATATGTCGAAGGTGAAAGATTGGCAGATCACGGATATCTGTGACTTGAGCACTTGGGCGGATAATACATTTGATAAGATCGTCTGCTATGGTGGGCCATTAAGTTATGTCTTCGAGCAAAAAATCGTGGCTTTGCAGGAGATGAAGCGTGTCTTGAAACCAGGCGGTTTGTTGCTCTTCAGTGTCATGAATTTATGGGGTACGGCCCGCGAGTACTTGACTAAAATAATGATGTCAGTTTCGCCAACAGATAATGAGAAGATCATACAAACGGGCAATTTACATCCTTCCTCTTTTACACCTTCTGAACATCATTGCCATATGTTCAGACTGGATGAGCTACAGCAAGATATTGATGCGGTAGGTTTTGAAGTGATTACCTTCTCAGCTTCCAATTGCTTATCGGCACTGCGGGCGGATGATCTACTTGAGTTGAAAAAAGACGAGCTGGAGTGGACGTACTTCATGGATTTGGAAATTAGGGCTTGCCAATCTGCTGGCATGCTAGAATCAGGTACGCACCTGATTGCCGTTGTTAAAAAGAACAGTTGATTCAAACGAATAAATAATAGTAGTGAGCACAATCTTATCCCGAACAAAGACACTAAAGAATGGAGAAACCCTTCATCTCCGCAATGTAAAACTACTGGAGGCCGCCGAGATTATTCATTTCGTAAAAACAGTAGGTGTCGAAACAGATTTCTTGACCTTTGGGGCCGGTGAATTCAATAAGACGGTGGCAGAGGAAGAAACGATTATCAGCGAACACCTCGCTGCGCCCAACCGCATTTTTATTGCCGCAACTATCCAAGGTGAAATAGTAGGAATTTTGAATGTGACAGCCAGTCCCAAACCCCGCCTTCAGCACAGTGGTGAATTTGGAGTCAGTGTGTTGAAAAAACATTGGGGTAAAGGGATCGGTCGCCTCCTGATCGAGACAATGCTCGAGTGGGCGGAGCATTCACCGATTATTCGCAAGCTTAATTTGAAAGTCTTGGCCAATAACACAACAGCGCTGGCCCTGTATAAAAGTATCGGTTTTGAGGAGGAAGGCTACCTCAAGGAAGATACATTCGTGAATGGTGTGTATCAGGATGCGCATGTTATGGCCTATTTTGTGTAAAGAGCTTCCAAGCTAATTTATCTCCCCGCAAGTTTTTGAGAAGAAAGATCATCTAAAGGATATTAAGTAGCTGAACCTATATAATCGGCACTTTATGGCGGGCTCTTTTTGCGTTATACTGCGTTAGATTTTGCTTCAAGTAGCTTTGGCTATTATCATCAAATCTGCCTGGTCTAACACAAAAATACCCTCCTCCCAAAGGGACGATTATATACATCCAGCTACCTATCAACGCAGATAACCGATAAAATCAAACGAGATGAATCCTTTTTTTCAAACAACTCTTCTTTTCCTCTCCATTGGTCTAGTCCTCTGGACCACAGCACCGGAAGAACAAGGCGCCAACCGGGAAGCTATGGCTTTGGCCGATCAAGCAAGCGGCGATACCTATGTGATTAATTTAGATCCTAGTACTTGCCAAGTGGATATTGAAGCCAAATTAGGCAAAGGGAGTATCTACCAGGAGAAAATCAAGAAAAAAGAAGGGAAAAGAACCATCACTATAAATGGTGTGGCCAGCCATAAGGTGGGCGCATTTCCCAATAATGGTAACCCCAATACCATTAAAGCACATCCACAAAGTTTCTCTATTCCCTTAGTTCCTAGCCTGGCTAAACGCAAAACTTCCGCCCAGGGTTATGATACTGGAGTCCTATTTAGTGGCGTTTCTATCGATCCATTCACTGCAGAATTTTTCATAGGTACAGATGGTAGAATGAATCGTGAATGGAATATTACCACTTTGACATCGACGGAAAACCTAGGCCTAGACTGTAATAATGCGCACGTACAGCCCACCGGCAAGTATCACTATCACGGTACACCCTCTGCCTATTTAGATGAACTGAAAGTAGATGGTTCCAGTATGCAAACTGTCTCTTATACACATCTCCGAGCCCACGAGACCGAGGCTGATCTC
>CAJXUM010000868.1 GCA_913060855.1 uncultured Lewinella sp.
TACACTATCCTCTTCGTCGGCAGCGTCAGATGTGTATAAGAGACAGCTCTTGGTCAACACGCGGAATATCTCACTGTCCTTATCCACATAACTGATAGATGGGCCAATATTGGAGACCGATTCTACGCCCATGGCTTTACACTCATTTAAGACCATCCGCATATCCTTCAACGGATCATTTGCATTGAGGCAGGCACAAATAAAGGCATCGCCTTTCATGGCCGGCATGATGTCTTCCCTTGTATAATCTAAGGTTTGCTTGTTAGAATCAAGAATAGGCCAGAGCATGGACATTGTTCCCATGCCATTGGCACGCAATCGGGCGCCGGAAAAGGTATTGACACAATCTGCGCCAGCTTGCTCCAATAATTTAGCGACCAGACCACTGCCAGCACTGGCAATGAAAATAGGAACATTACTGTCTACTTTCTTTCGTAATTTTTTAAGGATTTCTTCTCTTGAGGTACGAGCTACGATCATTGTATAATAGTTGATTTTTAAATACAAAAATTGATAAAACAGAACACGATAATCTATGTCTAAATCACCCGATCATTTCCACCGTCAATAGGTACTTGAGCACCGGTGATTTTTCCAAAGGTTTTACCCAACATGGCTATTATTAAATCGGCCACGTCTTTGGAAGTTACTTCCACCTTTAGCATATTATTGGTCTTATACTCTTCTACCGTAAGGCCATAATGTTTGGCACGAGCGGATAGCACCTCTTTGGTCCAAATGGCGGTATCGTATACGGCATTCGGATGTACCATGTTGACACGGATTCCTTGTCCTCCAAGTTCCATGGCGGCCACCCGTCCCAATTGTGTCAGACCAGCCTTGGCCACTGAGTAGGCGGCTGCCCCAGGTCCAGGTGCAGGTACATTCTTAGAACCTACAATCACAATTGCTGGATCAAATCCCAATGCCATATAAGATACTAACAATTGTATTAAACGCTGATGACTACTCACATTGATATGAAGACTTCTATCCCATACTTTCTCATCCATGTCCGCGATTCGGCTACTTTTCGGAAAGATCCCTGCATTGCTGACCAACATATCAATTCCACCAAATTGGGCTACTGTTTGTGCAATAGCACTTTTAAGTTGCTTCATATTGGTCACATCGCAGCGTATCCCAATCACTTCTTTTTGACTAAATAGGTTGTCAATACTGGGAGCGATGTCCAATCCAGCCACTACGGCTCCTTGCGCTACTAGGCTTTCTACGCAAGCTTTTCCTATACCGCTAGCTGCACCTGTGACGATAGCGACTTTACCCTGCATGGCTTTAGGAGCACCCGCCTTCTTCAATTTGGCTTGCTCAAGACTCCAGTACTCCATCTCAAACAAATCGGCTTTGCCCAAGGCAGTCCATCCACCCAAATGTTCAGATTGATAAATGGCCTTTTGGGTATGTCTAGAAATGTCTTCAATGATAGTCGTATGTTTGACGGTAGGACCAAAAGCAAGGGTTCCTTTTCCAGGCAAGACGGCCCATCTTGGGGCTTGGTCGAGGAGGGTTTGTTCTCCTGTGTTATTTTTCTTAAAATAGGAGATGTAGTCCTTGACATATTTGGCCAAATCTTTAGCCGGTTGATCTCCAATAACGACAGGTGTACGCTTGGTTCTTATAATATGATCGGGCGTCAAAGGTCCACGTCCCGTTATGTCCTTAACATTGGGTAGGTTACTGAAAGCGGTAGCCGCAGGTGAATTATTTACTTTCACCAATACTGGGCTCTTCCTTATTTTAGCTAGCTCATTTCTAATCTGAGCTATTTGGAGGCCATCAATTTTCCCTTTCTTACTTCCTTTGATGGGATTTGCACCTTGCTTCTTCAGGTATTTTTCCGCCTTTGCAACGATGTCGATCATTTTTTCGTAGCTCGCCTTGGGATCGTGGTCAAAAGTAAAGACGCCATGATTCATCAGGATCATACCATCTAGTTTATCCCAGTCAATCCCTTTCGTCATCTCGTATATTTTCTTGGCCAAAATAAATCCTGGCATCACATACGGTATGATCAGCATGTTCTTCCCATAAATCTGCTGTATTCGCTTCTTACCACCAGGGGTATTGGTCACCGTCACGACGGCATCTGCATGGGTATGATCGACAAAAGTATAAGGTATAATCGCGTGTAAAATCGCTTCTACGGAAGGATTAGGTGCAGACGGATTGGTCATTGCCATCCGCTGGTATTTCACCATTTCGACATCAGTCAATGTATCCAAGTCGGCGAGCTGGTGGAGTGCCTTGAGCTTGACAGGAGCAAAACCTGCCGCTTCAATCGTTCCGAGATCCCATCCACTACCTTTTACGTAAAGGATATCCTCTTCTTCTCCAAAGATGTTTTTTTCCCGGATTTTAACCGAGGTGTTTCCTCCTCCATGCATCACTAAATCCTCATTATTCCCCAAGAGCCGCGAAGTATACACTCTTAATTGTAACAGGTCGCCTTTTAATTTTTTTGCGGTTGCTTCCTTCCAATTACTTTTCATAGATTGGTTATAAATTTTGTAACGTTTTGATAGACTTCCTCTCGATGCTGGACATCATCCAGGTAACGAGAGGTCACTTTTATGAGTTGACTATTTTTTATCTGTTCATGAACGGCCACTGCCATCTCATAAGGATGCAAGGGGTCCGCATCATTTCCAATAACTAGGCAGGGAACATTGATGGTTTGCAAGGCTAGTAAATCCGTAAAAGGGGCATCATTTACCATGGCATTCAATACGGTAGGAATTTCCGGTCTTTGGGTTTCCGCAAAGACGCCCAGCACTGAAGCCGCAGCCTTAGGTAAGCTTTGATGTATTTGACCAAAGTCTGCCCTTTCACTAAAGGTAGCTAATCCATTGGCTTTGCCTATCCATTGAGCAGCTTCGGTAAGTATCAGCAGATTGTCCGGCATTTTCTGATCCAGCCAGGCGGGTCTGACCAATACAAGACCCAATACTCGATCGGGATAGCGCAGGGCAATATTGGTAGAAATCCCAGCCCCCATAGAAATGCCTCCAAATAAGGCCTTCTCAATACCCAATTGATCCATCAATGCCAGCAAGCGGTCGGCATAAAAGTCGAAAGAGGGTAGGGTGTCGGCTGGCAAAGCCGCGCCACCATGACCTGGACAATCCATTGAGATGAGGCGAACCCCCGATAATCCTGTCAATAGAGATTGAGGTTGGAGTAAGTTGGAGCCTAAGCCATGCTGGAAATGGAAGGGCTTACCTGATCCACTTTCCTGGTATTTAAACTGTTGCATTAGTTCTTTCTTATTGCACAATATCTTCGTGCGGATGCTGTTTCAATAATTCCTCTGGGGAGTAAAAGCCCGATTTACTATCCGTCAATGCACGGACGGATTTTACTTTTTCAGGTGTAATGGCTGAAGCCACATTTCCAAAGGAATTGCGAACATAGGTCAAAACAGCCGCCATTTCTTCATCACTCAGTAATCCCTCATATGGAGTCATCGGTACTTGTCCAGGGTATTGCTTACCCAGTA
Source organism: uncultured Lewinella sp. (assembly GCA_913060855.1). Classification (GTDB taxonomy): domain Bacteria; phylum Bacteroidota; class Bacteroidia; order Chitinophagales; family Saprospiraceae; genus DT-111. Next base: position 3,518 of record CAJXUM010000868.1, read on the forward strand.
CTTCTATAGGCCCCATTAAACCTTTTAAGGCCAATTTAATCAATCGATCTTCATTGCCTAGCACCCATTTGGTACCTGCTAGCGGAGGGAAACCAGAAGCGGTCAAGCCCTTACCGTCTCGCTGATGGCAAGTGGAACAGAAACCATCCCGTTCATAAATTTCAAGCCCTTTGAAGTATAATTCTCTTTCGCCGACATCAGTCAGGTGAGTTCTAGGCTTTTCCTTGGGCGGATTGTCTACACTGTGGCCATTTAAGTGTGCCAAAGCGGTTTCATATGCTGGTTCTGTCTCTTATACACATCTGACGCTGCCGACGAAGAGGATAGTGTAGA
>CAJXUM010000869.1 GCA_913060855.1 uncultured Lewinella sp.
GCTGGATAGGGCTAAGATCATCTAAGATCCAAAAACTACGCCCTGCCGTCGATGCGATAAGGTCATTGTCATGAATGGTCAAATCCGTAATTGGGCAAACCGGTAAATTGAGTTGAAATCGATACCAATAATCTCCATTATTATGAGAAAGATATAGGCCCGTTTCGGTTCCGGCATATAATAATCCTTTTCGATTGGGATCTTCTCGCACTACACGAACAAAATCCTCTCCTCGGAACCCTCTATTTAAGGACTTCCAAGATTTCCCGAAATTATCTGTGAAATAAACCAAAGGCGAAAAGTCATTGAATCGATAGCGATTGACGGCAACATAAACCGTCCCTTTGGCGTGTGGTGAAACTTCAATACTATTTACATGCCCTTCTAACATATCTGGGGGCGTTACATTTTTCCAATTCTCTCCGCCATCTCTAGTCAAATGAATCAATCCATCATCGCTCCCCACCCAAATCACGCCTTCATCATGCGGAGAACAGCTAAGATAGGAAATCGTATTATAGTTCTCCCCGCCAGCACCTTCATTCGTGTAAGGGCCTCCGCCAGCACCTTGTTTTTCGTCATCGTCTCGAGTGAGATCGGGACTCATTTCTTCCCAATTCAAACCACTATCTGTCGATCGTAAAACGACATTAGCGGCATGATAAATGAGCTTGGGGTCATGTAGCGATACTACGATAGGCGCGTTCCAATTGAAACGATATTTCATATGTCGAGGCTGGGTCGCTAACCCCACCATGGGGTAGGCCATAACATCCTTCGACTCGCCGGTATGATGATCAAAAACAGAGATATTTCCTTGGTAACTTCCGCCATATATTTTTTGGGTATCATCTGGGTCAAAAGCGATAAAAGCACTTTCTCCTCCTGATACGGTATACCAATCCTTCCAGTCGATACCCAAGCCGCTCGTTCGACTTGCAATAGCCACTGTCGTATTGTCTTGTTGCCCGCCATAAATATGATAAGGAAAGCGATTATCAGCGATAACCCGATAAAACTGGGCCGTGGGCTGATTGCCTTGTGGTGACCAGCTTACCCCTCCATTATAAGTAATACAGGCTCCTCCATCATTCCCCAAAATCATATTTTTGGGCTGGGAAGGGTTAATCCAAAGGCTATGCTGATCAGAATGTGGATTGGGAATGCTCGCAAAGGTTTTTCCTCCATCCGTAGATTTCAGTAGCGGCGCATTCAAGACATAAACGGTTTCTGGATCACTAGGATCTGTCACCAACTCTGTATAGTACCAGGCTCTCGCCGTTGTTATATTTTCTTTATTGACATGTTCCCAGTTCTGTCCACTATCTGTAGAACGAAACACGCCTCCATTTTCGGCTTCAATACAGGCGTAAACCCAGTCGGAATTCGCTTCAGATATCGCTACGGCCACCTTTCCCATTTCTGCTGGCAATCCCTGATTCAATCGATCCCAGGTTTCGCCCCCATCCATAGATTTATACAGGCCTGAATGCTCTCCTCCACTTCTTATTTCCCAGGGTTTTCGCTCATGGTCCCACATCCCTGCATACAATACGCGAGGGTTTTCTTTATCCAAGCTTAAATCCGCCGCACCAGTGCTCTCATCCAGAAAGAATATTTGCTTCCAAGTATCTCCTCCATCAATCGTTTTATAAATACCGCGATCGCTACTTGGCCCAAAAGCAGCACCTTGTACCGCTACAAAGGCAATATCGGAATTTTGGGGGTGCACTCGGATAGCCGAGATATGCCTAGCACCAGGTAGTCCAGAATATTTCCAAGTCTTTCCCTGGTCGTAGGATTTATAGACACCATCTCCATGAGAACTCATCACTCCGCGAACAGCATGTTCGCCCATCCCTACATAAAGGATATGAGGTTCTGAAGGTGCAACAGCAATAGCCCCTACGGAGCCCGTTCCAAAATAACCATCAGAGATATTATTCCAATTCAGCCCGCCATCTTCCGTTTTCCAAACTCCTCCACCGGTGGCACCCATATAATAAGTCATGGGTTGTCCAGGGACACCTGCGACAGCATTGACTCTCCCTCCACGGAAAGGCCCGATGTTTCGCCATTGCAAATTGTTGTAATAGGCCACATTGAATAATGGGCGAGAAAAAGTAGAATGGTTTATTGCCTCCGGTTGACCGAAAAGTATAAAAGTCGTCAGCAACGCCAATAAGATGCCAACGCCCCTAATTGTGTGGTGCTTCATTTTTCTGCGGTTTAGCGTCGTTTCCGGCCCTAACCGACACTGAAATACTTGCTAGTGTAGGTAGCATTTTTTCTGATACGAAAGCCCGATTTCGCAGGTTCCGGGCAAAAGAGCCATCGTATGTTGTGTAGTATTTCTCAATGTCGGGAACATATTTTTTCTTGCAATACAATCCCGTTGGGCCAAATATAATTCAAAAAAATGAATTCCTAGGAATGAGAATTAAAGAAAATACGTTAAAGTCAGGCTAGCCTTCCTATCTATAAGTCTATGAAAAAAAGCACTTTAGCAAAAATAGACTCTTCGGGGAGGGGCCAAAAGGAAAACTAGACTTTACACTTATCATCTACTTTAATATTCATTCCCTAATATCAAGGATATAGCCAGTACGCATAAATAGAGTATCAGCGAATTCCACAGGGGCAGGCCAAAGCCTTACTAGAGTCATTTGCTGTAGACTATTTAATGCTACACTGGAAGCGATCATCTTGAAGAAAAAAAACAGCTGTTTTTAGGGTAAAAAACACATAAGGATGACTTTTATGGCAGCCTGTTTATTTCTCTTTTGTTCAAGCTAATCGGTCAATCGTAACGGTAAAATGCTGGTAATCAAAAAACTATAGGATCGACTAAAGTCCAGCAAATCGATTCCACTCAAGTTGCTTCTTGCAAGTTGGTTTCTATATTTTTGTGAAACTTTCGTTTGAATAAAAGGATAAGCATATCACTCCTAACTGCGTACAGGTAGATGCATACAGGGGGAATTACGATGGGTGAGTTAATTTCGGATTAGCAATCGCCTAATCATTTGGCATTGCTACTATTGTATTGTGTTTACGTAGACTCTTCTGATTTGTTACATGAAGCTATTTTTTTGTGTAATTTCAGCAAGAGATGTATGCAAAAAAGGAGTATGAAGTACCTACTTACAAGAAAGGATTGCAGTAATCCACAAATAATACTAATTTTAAGGTCAGAAGTTATATCATATGTCACTTTTAAGGGAGTAGACATATTTGTTTTTATCTAAATATCTTACGAGTTGGATAATAAGTTTTTAGACTCCATAGCTAAATCATTCAATACGGAGCTGCCAGCGGCGGAATCGCTCGATGAGTATCTTGATAAAGTACTGAAAGTAGTACGCCCATGGAGTGAGGACCTGAAGGAAACCAGTTTTTACATCGGTAAACACTGGATTGAAGTACGTGATGATGAGCGCTTTCACAATGTAGTCATGCATATCTTTAATGATGATGGCGAATACATCCGTGTGGTCGATGGCGACCTCAGCTCTGGCGAATGGCGCTATTTAGGTAATAAGCTGGTGTTTGAAGATGAGGTGTTTGAATTGGCCTTTATGGACCCCGAATTTTTTATCCTCACTAAACATGGGAACGCCAAAAAAAGAGGTCGCAGGTATTACGTTTTTGTAGCCGAGCGATTGGCTAATCGTTTTACTTGGCGAGAATTGGTCGAATTACTTTTCAATAAGTATCGCGACAATAACAACTTTTACCTGACTATTTCATTGGTTATTATCTTAGTCATTGCCATCATATTTTTATTATCCTAGTAAAGGGCTGTCTCTTATACACATCTGACGCTGCCGACGAAGAGGATAGTGTAGA
>CAJXUM010000870.1 GCA_913060855.1 uncultured Lewinella sp.
GAAATGTCTACTACCGCCAGGATAAAATTGGCCTGGCTATATTATACTATGAAAAAGCACTAAAGTTGTCTCCTCGTGACGCAGCAGTGCGCGCTAATCTAACACTAGCCCAAAGCCGTCAAGTAGATCAAATACAGGCTTTACCTGCCTTTTTCTTGGACCGCTGGCAACAAGCATTACAATCCATCTTTTCTTCCAATACCTGGAGTATTTTAGGTTTACTGCTGCTCTGGGCTGGGGTAGGGGGATTGATTTTTTGGCTGTTAGCTTCAGCGCGAACACAGCGCAAGCGGGGATTTATCATAGGGAGCACCCTTTTGATCCTAAGTATCATTCCTTTTTACCTATCGGCTGGTCGTGCCAGCTTTGAACAAAACCCGGGCACTGCCATTTTACTGGAATCGGAATACGGCTTGCGGACTGCTCCAGAGGAAGAGAGCACCGTGATCCTTCCCTTGCACGAAGGTGTAAAACTGTTGATTATCGATCGGATTGGGGAATGGATGAAAGTACAGCTAGAGGATGGAGAGCAAGGGTGGTTGCCTGAGGAGGCTTTGGGGATGATCTGAAAGAGGTGAAAGAGTGAAGAGGTGAAAGGGTGAAGGTTAAAATTTTGGGCAGGAAGGGTAATATTATTTTGCTGTCGTTACTAATATATATGGTATAGGTTTCACCAAAGAAAGCAGGTGGAGCGACAGTGAAAAACAGGCTATGAAAATTAAACTCCTATTCTTATTTTTTGCTCTCTTATTTGTTGGTTATGTGAATGCTCAAATAGAAGGGGTAGTGACCAATGAAGCAGGGGAGCCACTTTCCTTTGTAAACGTAATGATCAATGACAGCCCAAGAGATGGCGCGACCACTGACTTGGATGGTCGATTTCAGATCAATACAACGAAATCCGTCGACTTTTTGACTTTTAGTTATCTTGGGTATGAGCGCCGGCACATCAGTCGAGATACGATTGATTTTGCCTCTTTTTTGGCCATTGCGCTGGTATCGCAGGCTTATGACATAACAGCCATTGAAGTAATTGCTGGTGAAAACCCTGCCGACCAGGTGATGAAGAAAGTGATCGCTAATCGTCATCACAACAACCCAGAGAAGTTAGCTGCTTATGCTTGCAAGACTTACAATAAGTTGCATTTCGCCTGGTTACCGCAGACCAATAAGCTGGAGGAGAAGTTAGCGAAACGTGATTCTTTGGGTAAAAAGGAATCCCGTTATTTTGAGAATGTCCAGAAGTTTAGTCAAAACGCGGAGTCCCACCATTTATTTCTAATGGAGTCGATCACCGAGCGTAAATATCAAAAGCCCGCTCAATACCTTGAAACGGTTCTTCACAATAAGGTATCCGGCTTTCGCGAGGCAGAGTTTGTTGCCTTGGCATCGCAGGTGCAACCCTTCGCTTTTTATGAAGAGCAAGTGACGCTGTTTGATAAAGACTTCCTCAATCCAGTAAGTCCGGGTAGTACCAAGAAATACTTCTTTCACATGGAGGATTCCCTGTATCGGGGGGCGGATACTATTTTCATTATTTCCTATCATCCACGCAAGGGCAAGAATTTTGATGGCTTAAAAGGCTTATTGCACATCCATTCGGACGGCTATGCCATCGAAAATGTCAAAGCAGAACCCGCCGAAGATCGAAAACTCAATTTTTTAATAGAGCAACATTATGTACAGGTGGAAGGTAAACAGTGGTTTCCTTCGCAATTACATTTTGGTTTGTCGTGGGAGGAGTATCCCAGTCCCTATTTAGGCATACAAGCGAGTGGACGAAGCTTTGTGAGCGAGGTAGCGCTAATGGAGGGGTACCCTCCGAAGACATTTCGATCAAAGGAACGGATCGTGCTGAAGGAGGAGGCTTTGCAGACGCCAGATTCTATTTGGTTGGCGAATCGACCAGAATCACTGAGTTCTTTAGAAAAGGCCACCTATGTACATATGGATACCTTAGGGGAGAAGCATCAATTGGATCGTTGGTGGAAGCGGGCCAAAGCTTTATCAGATGGCCGATGGCCGATGGGTTGGGTAGATTTTAGTTTGAGGCGAGCGGTGACGTTCAATGACTTTGAAGGTTTTCGCTTGGGAGGAGGTCTTTACACCAGTGATAAAATATCGAAGCATTTCTCCATTGGTGGTTATGCAGCTTACGGTTTTAAGGATGAAAAATGGAAGTATGGAGGGGATGCAAGTATCTATCTGAATAAGGCATTAGATATCCAAGTGAACCTCTTTTACAGTCGGGATATCCAGGAGCCAGGGACAATTGTGTTTCCATTAGAACCCGATTTTTTGACGCGGCGATTTTTTGCACAGCGGATGAGTGAGGTCGAGGCCTTGGGCGTACAATTTGAAGGCCAGGTATTGCCCTTCCTTGATATACAGCTAGGTTTGGGGCAAGAAAGTTGGAGTTCCCTGCAAAGAAGTGGAGAGGAAGAGATCATAAACGCTTTTCCTGATTTTACGGCTTCGACCCTTAGTGTACATTTACGATATGCTTATGGGCAAAAATATATCGGCATACTAGGGACAAAAGTACCCGACGAGGATGGGCGGTTCCCGATCCTTTCGTTGAGCTATGTCCGAGGAATAAAGGGCTTTTTAGCTGGCACCCAAAACTTTGATAAATGGTTAGCTAGCCTAAGTTATAGACGTCGTTGGCGAGGGATAGGAGAAAGCCAGCTGTATGTAGAAGCGGGGAAGATTAGTGGAGAGGTGCCTTTTCCGTATTTATTTTATAGCGGTGGAATAGGCCGTGATTTCCAATGGTTGAGTATAGATCGGGTCTTTCAGACGATGGACTTTTATGAATTCTTATCGGATCAGTTTGTGCATATCTTCTTTCGGCACGAGTTTGGGAAGTTGCTTTTTAGGACCAAATGGTTGCAGCCAGCTATTGCGGTAGAGCAGAATGTTGGTGTAGGACGACTGACCAGCAATGTTCCGGAAGGTACTAGTTTTAAGCATTTACAAGATCCTTATTTGGAAGCAGGCTTGGTGATAGATAATATCATTCGGATCAATTACTTGAATGTGGCCTGGATCGGTTTGGGGGTGGGCGGTTACTATCGATATGGTGCCCAACACCTTCCGGGGGGGTGGCTAGAAAATATGGGCTGGCGCTTTTCATTGACCATCGATTATTGATAATGGGGCAAAAAAAAAGTCCTATCAAAGATAGGACCCAAAATATAAAGCTATGAAAACTAAAACTATTGCGAATTAGTGTGGACAAGTATTTACTCTACTTCTTTTCCGCCATCCAACTTATCCTGGTATTCTTCTAGTTCTGCCCATTTCTCGTCTCTCGCCAATACAGCTTGCTTGGCCCATGTAGCGGGATTGTGCATGCGGTAACGAGAACCTGCTTCATCAAGAATAGCTTGTACCTTTTCTTGTGGAGCATCTGCTAGGTCAGCCCATGTTTTAATGTCTGCAGCATTTAGCAAACCTTCAATTTTAGGACCGATTCCTTCTACCACTTTCAAATCATCAAGCTTAATCTTCTTACCGGAAGGTAAGGTAATTTTTTGAGATTTGGAAGTTTTTGGTTTTTCTTCTTTTGCAGGAGCTGGAGCTGCTGCCGCTACTACAGGAGCCTCTTCCACTGCTGGAGCTGCTTCTACAACGGGAGCTGGAGCTTCCTCCACTACTGGTGCTGCTGCAACAGGAGCCGCCTTAGGCGCTGGAGCTGCTTTTTCAATGACTTCTACTTCCGTATCAAAAGGAATGATACTAACGAAGGTTCTGTCTAAACGCTTCTTTTTGAAAGCTACTTTGCCATCTACAGCTGCTGTCTCTTATACACATCTCCGAGCCCACGAGACCGAGGCTGATCTCG
>CAJXUM010000871.1 GCA_913060855.1 uncultured Lewinella sp.
GAGATCAGCCTCGGTCTCGTGGGCTCGGAGATGTGTATAAGAGACAGAAGCTATAGATGGCATCCGCCGTTTGCATGGATAAGGTGCCGTAAGCCTTACGATAATAGTAAATCGCTTTCCTCATATTGGGAGGCGTAGCGGCCCATTCCCCATTCAACATCTTAGTCTTGCTGATCATAAAGTGGGTTAGCCCCAATAAGGAATCGTTCTGTGGATCATGGCGCTGGATGAGCTCCAAGGCCTTTTGTAGCAGCTGATCTCCCGCCTCGTAATTGGCCGCTTCGCCATAGGTGTTGGCCTGCTCTAGCATTTCAGCAATGTCTGCATTACTCACTGCTTGAGCGGATAAATAGAAAGGAATGAATAGCAGCAAAAAGCTGAGATAGAATGGAAGTCTATTTCTCAAAGTATCGTTTACTTGGATGTATGCGAAGTACTTACGGTACTGGGGCATCGCAAGCTCAAACGATTGGAGTCTTGCTTTATACTAAGTGAGGACTTACATACGATGATGAACAAATGATAGGTGAAATTACGGTATTTTCAGGAAGTATCCTGCATCTTGTGTGACTAGACTTCAGAAGTTTCCCTAGTCCTGTCTTGAGAAAACTTCAAAAGTCTAAGACTTGAGTGTGGCCTCAAAAGCCTCTCGGATGGCCTGCTTGACCTCATCAAATGCGTGCCCCTCAGGGAATACCTCCCGAATCACCCCTGCGCTCTTAATTTGCTGATGCAGCAGCAGACGCTTATCCTCCGCTAAGCATTTTTCCCAAATGAAGCGAGCTAAAACCCTTTCCTCTGGCGTATAAGCGAGTGATCCTATTTGAGAGTCCATCGAAAGGAGTGCTTCCAGAATTTGTGCAGCATCTTCCGCATGTAGTCCTTTGATATAGCCTTCTTCATAGCGTTGGGAAGCTTCCTTTTGTGCTATCTCCAGTAAATTACCGCTGGCCAGTGCCTTGGGGCCATACTGCTCCCAGATAGAGAAAGCCAGGTATTCGGCCCGATACACACTTGTATTTTCAGACGGGAGGTGCTGTGACCAGATCGCTTCCATGTCTTGAATACTTTGGTCGTCTACCACTTCGTAAAAACCTGTCCCTGTGAGGTGATAGTACAGGGTATGCTCTTTCTGGACGATGGTCAGGTCGAGCGGCTGCACGTTGACACTGAATTGGTGCTTACCTAGCTTAATAACATTCTGCCCTTTAACGAAAAGGTCTTGCTGGTCTCGCAGACTACGAATGGCCTCTTCCTGTAGGCTTTTCAGCTGGGTTTGGAGCGTATCGGCCTTATTGGTGTCCTCAAGTTTTCGGAGTTGCGTGATGATATCCCGCACTTTATCCACCATTAAGTCGGCTGCAAAAAAGCCATTAATAGCGTCTACCTCTTCAAAGGTTTGGCTGCGCTGGCGAATACCGTTGAGAATTCGCTCGGCAGCTTGCTGTAGGGCAGTGGTTCTATTATTAAGGGCTTCGAGCAGGCTCTTTTTCCGCCCTTCAAAAGCATTGTATATTTCTTCGCGCTTGTCGGTCAGCTTTTCAGTGAAGGCATCATATTCGGCAAATTTGCTTTCTAATTCCTCCAACTGCACCATCAGCTTGGTGAGGTAATTGTCGCACTGCTGTGGGGTTTCTGATAATTCTAAAAAGTTGATAATGCCCTGGTCCAACAATCGGATTTGGGCATTGAATTCGGCTTTGGCTTCTGTACCTGACAAGTCTTTTCGCTGTCTTCTGAGACCTGCCTTTACCTGGTTGAGGCGAGCAAAAATCTGAGAGATATTGTCGACGATAGCCGTGGTTTGGGTAGCATCTTCGATTTTCAGATTACTAACGATATCGATTAGCAATTGCAGATCATCTCCAATTTGATTGACGGTTTCTCCGAGTTCATCCGCTTCCTTAGCCGTTTTCACTTGACCCAATAAGGCCTGCTTTTCTTCAATTTTAGCTTGATAGGGAGCCAAGGCCTTTTCATCCAATAAAAATTCGATACAAGCTTCTGACAGCTGTTCTGTTTTTTCAACCGCTTCTACTTCTAAGGTATTAATGATCTCCAAATCGGTATAGCGCAGGTCCTTCAAAGAAATGACAGCGCCCCGCAACTTACGGAGATCAGAGAGAGATTGCACAAAACCTTCAATCTGGTCGAAGGATTGCATTTCAACCGCCTTGAATAACTTTTTGGCCTCCTGTTGTACCGTGCTAATTTGCTCTTTGGTCGCTCGTTGAATACTTACCTTCTTATCGTATTCATCGATGGCTGCTGCTGCCGTTGCCTTGATCTGCAAAAGTGGCTTTTCCAGGTGAAAACTATCCTCTTTGTCAATCCAGTAATAGCTATCAACAATATTGGTACTGATTTTCACCAAATCATCATACAGCCCCGTATAGCTATCATCTTTACTGGTCAAATTGAGTACTTCATGGCATTCAGCCATTGCTTTTACGATGTCCTTGTTTCCTATTTTATATAAAAAGCTATCCTTGTGTTCAGAGGGAATCGGTTTGCCCTGCAAAAAGGGCGTTTGCCATATTTGAATGACATGATGCTTGCTGGGCTCGTTTTCTGTCTTGAAATAGGTGAGTTCGCCATCGGGGAATAGGGCAAAGCCATGGCAGTGAATGGGCGTTTCTACTCTTTTTTCTATTACATTATACTGATGCAATAGGTAGGTTCCTTTTTGGTCATTGTGAAACACGAAGAGATAATCCTCTCCATTGGGCGAAATGATTCGCTTCTCAAAATGCTTTTTCTGTAAGGGAACATCAAATAGTTTGAACTCGCCCGTTTGTAAGTAAAAGCCGTTGGCAAAAATAAGGCCTTGGTTATCGGGTAATAGTACACCACTATCCTCCAGCGCATCGATACGCTGCACCTCTTGCAATCGCTCATTGAAAATAAAATAGCGAAACTCCTCTTGATAGGGGCGGATTTTTAAAGCAATCAAGTTGCCCAAGTCAGCAAAGAGGTATTCCGCATCATCGAGACTTTGGTCTGGATAATCTACTTCTTCGCTATAGATCCCTCGGCCATCATTTGTATTATCTTCAATTTTTATGGTCAGGTCACCTCCGACGGTTTCCACGAATACCCGATCCATAATCGAGATGTGCGGATGACGCCCTGGCCGTTGCTCTTCTCGCCCGGCTCGCACCCAGCGAAACTCATGCTGTACGGGCTTGCGCACCTCATGCTCGCTACGCGCATCGATATAGATGAGCTCTTCGTCGCGAATCAGCCATTTAAAGGCTTTGATATCAAGCGGATTGCCGGATACCTGAAATATCATATATAAATAGGTGCCCTGTCGTGCGAAACGCGCAAAGAAGGCCTCTTTATAGTAGCGGTATAAGTTTTGAAAATCCAGTTCGAACTTTTCCTGCTGAATGAGGGTGAGTTCCCCTTCTTTAAAGGTGTTGTTTTCAAAGTGATACAGACTAAAGACATCCGTTAGTTTGATCCCCGCGCGCAATCCAATATGGACATTGTACCCAAACAGACACCATTCGCCCAAGGATATGATATCACGAGCCACGCAATAATTAGCGGTATTAATCCGATCATTGGCAATCAACTGGGATTCTACGGCACCAAAAACGGCTTTACGTGCCCCGTTGAGTTTATCCAAACGTTGTCGAAGATCGCCTGCCTGTTGCTCCAATCGATTTCTGATGATTTCATAGGTACCGGCTTCTAGTTGTACGCCAGTGTCTCGCTTGTGTCCAGTTGCTGAGGATTGGGTGTCTGCCATAAACGCGTGTATATTGGTTAGTTGGTGTTAGCACTGTCTCTTATACACATCTCCGAGCCCACGAGACCGAGGCTGATCTCGT
>CAJXUM010000872.1 GCA_913060855.1 uncultured Lewinella sp.
GAGATCAGCCTCGGTCTCGTGGGCTCGGAGATGTGTATAAGAGACAGTATTAAACCCATTTCTCAAAGATAAGTTTGAAGTAGCATAGGTGGTAGAAAAATTTTCACCCCTACTAATTTGTAATGATTCTAAATAAAAAGGAACAAGGAGCGAAGTTAAACAAGAATTGTGCAAAGCGACTTTTAAAGTATAGATTTGTAGCCATTGGATAATCCACCTATTAATTCTTAAGGATTGTGCCAAAAATCCAAAGTATATTGTAAAAAGGCACAACAAAACTAAAAGCAAAAAACATGAATTGGTTTTCAAGGTTTCTGACCTCATCACTTGGTAAGAAACTGTTGATGAGCCTTACAGGCTTGTTTCTTATCACCTTTTTAATCGTACACTTAATTGGGAATCTTCAATTATTGATGGATGATGGTGGAAAACAGTTTAACGTTTACGCTAAGTTCATGACTACTAATCCATTGATTAAAACGTCTTCTTACCTACTTTATTTTTCCATTTTGTTGCATACGATTCAAGGTTTGCTTCTGTGGAGGCAAAATAGGAAGGCAAGAGGTGGAGAGCGCTATGCGGTGAAGGTCACAAAAGCAGTGAATACTTCAGCCAAGTTCTCTAGTAATATGGGATGGTTGGGTACGGTTGTTCTCATTTTTATTCTGGTTCACCTGTATCAATTCTGGTTGCAGATGAAGCTAGGTAATGTACCTATGGCCTCCTATGATGGTGAAGAATACAAAGACTTATATACGATTGTATCGGCCGCCTATCAAAATATTTTTTATGTGATTTTTTATGTGGTTGCGATGGTGGTGATCTCTTTTCACCTCTGGCATGGTTTCCAAAGTGCTTTCCAAACATTGGGACTCAATCATAAAAAATACACGCCATTCATTCATGGGTTAGGGAAGGTAATTGCCGTGGTATTACCCATTGGTTTTGCTATTATTCCTATTGCCATGTTTATTTTGGGGAACGCTTAAACGAATTTGACTATGAAATTAGAAGGTAAAGTACCTCCTGGCCCACTAGCAGACAAGTGGACACGTTACAAGTCGACGGTTCCGTTGGTAGCTCCGAATAATAAGAGAAGGATTGATATCATTGTCGTCGGAACGGGTTTAGCTGGAGCTAGTGCGGCAGCTACCTTAGGTGAATTGGGCTACAATGTGAAATGCTTCACTTTTCATGATAGCCCTCGTCGAGCGCACAGTATCGCCGCTCAAGGTGGTATTAATGCGGCTAAGAACTACCAAAATGATGGAGATAGTGTCTATCGCCTATTTTATGATACGATCAAAGGGGGCGATTATCGCTCACGTGAAGGCAATGTACATCGCTTGGCGGAAGTCAGTCGCAACATTATCGATCAGGCGGTGGCGCAAGGGGTTCCCTTCGCACGAGACTATGGTGGTTTATTAGATAACCGCTCTTTTGGTGGGGTGCAGGTAAGCCGTACTTTTTATGCAAGAGGCCAAACGGGTCAGCAATTATTGATAGGAGCCTATCAGGCCCTTTCTCGACAGATTGCTTTGGGATCGGTTGAAATGTACAACCGACATGAGATGTTGGATATCGTGAAAATTGACGGGAAAGCGCGGGGTATTATTGCTCGGAATTTGTTGAATGGCAAGATTGAGCGATATGCGGCGCATTGTGTTGTATTGGCTACGGGAGGGTATGGAAACGTTTTCTACCTGTCTACCAATGCGATGAATTGTAATGTATCTGCCGCTTGGCGAGCAGTGAGGAAAGGCGCTTTAATGGCGAATCCTTGTTTTACGCAAATACACCCTACTTGTATTCCTGTTTCGGGCGATTATCAATCTAAGTTGACCCTGATGTCAGAAAGTCTTAGAAATGATGGTCGAGTTTGGGTACCCCAGAAAATTGAGGATGCCAAAGCGATTCAAGAAGGACGAAAGACGGGCTTAGATATTAGTGAAGGAGATCGCGATTACTACCTAGAACGTCGCTATCCTGCCTTTGGTAACTTGGTACCACGTGATGTAGCATCCCGTGCCGCGAAAGTGGCTTGTGATGAAGGTTTAGGAGTGAGTCCGACGGGCTTGGCCGTATTCCTTGATTTTTCTGATGCTATCCAACGCTATGGAAAGTCTGCTGCCAATGTTCAGGGCGTCCATAATCCAGATGCGGCTACCATTATTAAGTTAGGAGAAAAAGTAGTAGAGGAAAAATATGGTAATCTCTTCGAAATGTACGAGAAGATTACGGGTGAAGATCCCTATAAAATGCCGATGAAGATTTATCCAGCAGTCCACTATACAATGGGTGGTTTGTGGGTAGATTACAACTTGGAAACGAATGTTCCTGGTTTGTTTGCATTGGGTGAGGCCAATTACTCTGATCATGGTGCCAATCGACTAGGGGCATCGGCCCTAATGCAAGGTTTAGCAGATGGTTACTTCGTCATTCCTTATACAATCGGTACTTTCTTATCGAAGGATATACGAACGCCAAAGATTGATCCAAATACCGAAGCTTTTGAAGAGGCAGAAAAAGCGGTAAAGGCTAGAATCGATCAAGTGCTCTCGATCAAAGGAGGCCAATCTGTAGAAAGCTTCCATCGCCGTTTAGGAAAAATCATGTGGGATTATTGTGGAATGTCTCGTAATGCAGATGGTTTGAAGTCGGCTAGAAAAATGGTGGTTGAACTGCGAGAAGAATTTTACCGTGATGTTTTCGTGCCGGGCACAAATGGCGAGTACAATCCTGAATTGGAGAAAGCCCTTCGAGTTGCCGATTTCATGGAAATGGGAGAAGTGATGATTTTGGATGCTTTGAACCGAGAGGAATCTTGTGGCGGGCACTTCCGAGAAGAATATCAATCGGCAGAAGGAGAAGCTTTGCGGAGAGATGATGAGTTTGCTTACTCTGCAGCTTGGGAATACACGGGATGGGATCAAGAGCCCGTTTTGCACAAAGAAGAACTAATATTTGAAAACGTGGAATTGAAGACACGTTCTTACAAATAATTGCTAAACAATCAAGCGTCCTATTATGAAGTTAACGCTTAAAGTCTGGAGACAAGAAAGTAGTAAGAAGAAAGGCAGCTTTTCAAGCTATCAGCTAGATGATGTCAGTGAACATATGTCCTTTTTGGAGATGTTGGACGTTCTCAATGAGCAGTTGATTGGGAAAAAAGAAATGCCTATTGCTTTTGACCATGACTGTCGAGAAGGAATTTGCGGTGCCTGTAGTATGGTAATCAATGGTGAACCTCATGGTCCAATGGGGGGAACTACGACCTGCCAATTGCACATGCGACATTTCAAAGATGGTGATACGATATTTATCGAACCTTTCCGAGCTAAAGCCTTTCCCGTGGTAAGGGATTTGGTGGTAGATCGATCTTCTTTTGATCGAATTATTCAAGCAGGTGGGTTTGTCTCTGTTAATACTGGACAAGCACAGGATGCCAACTCGATCCCTGTGGAGAAGGATGTGGCTTCTGAATCTTTTGATGCAGCTACCTGTATCGGTTGTGGCGCCTGCGTGGCAGCCTGTCCGAATGCATCGGCTATGCTATTTACCTCCGCCAAAGTTTCTCATTTAACTATTCTACCACAAGGTAAAGTAGAGGGGAAACGGAGGGTACAGGCTATGGTCAAGCAGATGGATGAAGAAGGATTCGGAAACTGTTCGAATGTAACGGCCTGTGAAGCAGAATGCCCGAAAGGAATTTCTGTGGAAAATATTGCTCGAATGAATCGGGAATATTTAAGTTCAGTATTTGGTTCTGAAACTACTGTGTAATCTTTTTTGCGAGTAGCACCACTGCGCTAATTGCAAAAATAACAGTTAGAACC
>CAJXUM010000873.1 GCA_913060855.1 uncultured Lewinella sp.
CCCCTTAAGAGCTATGGCTATTAGGGTCCGGGCGGGCCTTGGTCAGCCACAAAATCCATCTTTTTTCTCCTATAAAACCAGTTCAGAATAGAGTCTATGAGATATAGTATTTTATTATTCGTGTTTTTAGTAGTCGCAAGTTGTAAAGACAAGGCTGTGATGGACGAAGCCACAGCAAATACGCTCCCGGGAGATTTCGTCGCTTTTTATGAGCGATTTCTACAAGATAGCATCTATCAAATCGAACATATCAATTTTCCCTTAGAAGGCATACCCGATAATGTTTCCAATCATCCGAATTACAACCAGGATTTTCGATGGGAACAGTCCGACTGGGTCATTCATCGCCCGATTCAAGGAGACTCTACGGGTTTCTCATCCCGTTTTGCGCAATTGGGTCCAATCATCATCGAAGAACTCTTACACGAATCGGGGCAATATGGCATGCTGAGACGCTTTTCCAATAATGATAACGAGTGGCGGCTCATTTACTATGCAGGCTTAAATCCGTTGAAACAATAGGGTTTTACTCTACATAGACCTGCCGAACAACTAGTGCGTAGTAATCATCGGCTAAGGCCAGGTATCCTTGATCATAACAGAAATGATACTTATTACCCGATTGGGTATGGTATTGGTTGGTGAAATAGCTGAATTTAAATCCTCTCTCTAGTAACTGATCCCGATGTACTTTAGATTTTCCTTTCGGGTTCAGCTCAGCTAAAATACGGCGATTTTTACGTAGGATATTATTGATGTTTCTTACAAAATTGGTCGCATCACTATTGAGCTTATTATTGTAGCTGCTTCGACATTGAGGAGAACAAAACTTCTTGTCGGTTCGGCCCTTGAATTCATCACCGCATTCCAGACATTTACTTCGCATATTAGAGCGTTGGATTGAACATTAATGTCTGATAAAGTTAAGCTTTTAGCAGGGAATCCACAAATCGTTGAACTTAATTACACCAACGTTCTAAGATATCTTTTACCATATCTTCATACTGGTCTAGTGCGGTGGGTTTGAGGTAATGCTCAGTAGCGCCATGGGCGATGCAATTGGAGAAGAAATGTTGGCCAGGTAGGCTCGAGATTGTGAGTACAGGCACCGTATCAAGGAGGTTTCCCTTTTTGAGATGTTCTAGAATTTCAAAACCATCCATCCCTGGCAAATGCATGTCCAGTAGGATGAAGAAGGTATTATCTAATGGAGTTGACTCCACATAGTCGATGAGAGACTTGCCATCTGGATGGTGAATTAAATTAACAGCTTGAGAAGATTCACTCATACAGAATTTAAACAACTCGACATCAGCACGATTATCTTCAGCAATTATAATATTTTTTGCTGGGTTCATATCAAATAGTTTACTAGGTCACAACAAGTACCTAGACCTGTGTTCCTAAGGGGGGTGAACAAAGCTAAATCGTGTTTTGGAATGTTTTCTTAGCGGAGCGCGTGAATGTGATTCTTGCTCTAAAGTTATGCTCTAAACTTCAGCCTGTAAAGATTCCTTTATCTGGCCAAAATAGGATCAACATACTCTAAGTGTATACTACCTATTACTGCATTATGATTCAAAAAAACCTAGATTTTTAAAAAAGCCCCTGTTTATTGGTCAACATCATATTGCCATTTAAGGTCAGATAATCTCCATCGGGGAATACAGGCAAGAACTTATCTTTATAAAAGGCTTCGGAGGCACGGGCATCGTGCCAAGTAGCGGCGAGTCGATTGTAAAGGATAAAACCATTAGGTGCCAGACTATCTTTCATATCCTGCAAAAATGCCTGTTGCTCAAAATCTTCAGGTACCACGTCATCCAGAAAGACATCCATACAGATCAAGTCAAACTTATTGGTCGTTTGGGCGAGGTAGGCCCCTGCATCCGCACAGACCACCTCCACTGGAGCAGTAATTGCGGGCAAACCGTAGTTAGAGGCCAGTCCGATCACTGCCTCATCGATCTCAACGGCAGTACAATCGAATGTTTGGCCTAGGTGTTTTTGTAGCAGTAGCGGAATGCTTCCCAAGCCTAAGCCCAAGACCAATACTCGCTTTACGGGGGTTTTCGTCCAATCTATTTGCTCGAAGGTCCCCCCAAAATTATCATAGAGATCAGCATAAGAATAGACGGCATGGGCGGTACTTAGTTGGTAACGGCCCTTTTTGAAACTAACATAGAGATATGGATTGTATTCACTCGATCGGCTTTCGATATGCCATTCAAATAAATAACTCAATATTCTTTTCCACCAGGCTTGCTTGATCATTTGACCTCCCATCTACGATACTTACTAGAGTCTTCAAAAATACGGAGCATGATGATACGGTCTTCCACCCCAAATTCCACATTTCGCCGAGCCATAACTCGTTCCATGGTATCAAATGCCTTGTCCGCCCGGTAGGTTTGAAAACCCTTGTAGCCACCCCAAGCAAAAGAAGGAATAAAATTTCTCGGGAATTCACTACCAAATACATTGGTAGAAACGCCAACCATAGTTCCTGTATTGAGCATTGTATTAATGCCCGTCTTTGAATGGTCTCCCATTACTAATCCACAAAATTGCATCCCCGTCTTGGCAAAACTATTTGCGCCATAATTCCACATTTTCACTTCCTCATAGTTATTCTTCAGGTTAGAATTATTGGTATCAGCACCCAAGTTACACCATTCACCAATAGCTGCATCCCCCAGATATCCTTCGTGAGATTTGCTGCTGTATCCTTGTAAAATAGAATTCTTCACTTCTCCTCCAATCTTGCAATAGGGTCCTAAAGTCGTTGCGCCGTATACTTTTGCCCCCATTTTGATGGTACTATTCTCCCCTATCGCGAGCGGTCCTCGAATCATTACCCCTTCCATTACCAACGCATTTTTGCCAATATATACGGGCCCGGTTGTTGCATTGATGGTACAGCATTCTACACTAGCGCCTTCTTCCAAAAAGACATTTTCTTTGCCCAGTACCTGATTGGTACTACTGATGGGTGCAGAAGTGCGTCCTTTGGTAATCATCTCGAAGTCTTGGCGTAAGGCTTCAGCATTGATTTTGAACAAATCCCAGACATGATCTAGTTTTAGGTATTCGGTATCCTGTAGGTCAAAGCCTTTCAATTCGCCGAAATCTTCGTCGTGGATCAGCTGTTCTAATTGTTCGCCATTCAATTTGGCAGCAATTAACTCTTCCCCTCGGAGAAAAGCTTCATTGTATTCCATTTGCTGAATCAGCTTGATGAGTTGTGGAGAAGGGAGAACACTACCATTGATCAGAATGTTTTCCTCGCCATAATCTATCGGAAATTTACCCGCCAGGTAGTCCTGCGTGATATACGCTACTTCTCCCTGCAAAGCCATTTGCCATTTTTCGCGAATGGTTAAGATACCCACCCTTAATTCGCAGACCGGACGAGTAAAGGCGAGGGGTAAAAAGTTATCTCGATTTTCGTTATCGAATAGGATTAGATGGGCCATAATAGTTTTGGATCAATGGGATATAAAAAAGAGCAAAACAGCCATATGTACTAAAAAAGTCCCACCCGGATGAAACCGAAAGGGACTTTTCAGACACTGAATCAACAATTAACTAGGATTCAGTATCCTGCTCCGGCTCCGACTTTGCAAATTTATTAAACTTAGCAAATTTCTTGTTGAATTTGTCAATACGTCCCGCAGTATCAACGAATTTCATTTTACCCGTATAAAACGGATGAGAATAACTAGAAATCTCTAGTTTCACCAAAGGGTACTCTTTGCCATCTTCCCAGGTGATTGTCTGTCTCTTATACACATCTGACGCTGCCGACGAAGAGGATA
>CAJXUM010000874.1 GCA_913060855.1 uncultured Lewinella sp.
TACACTATCCTCTTCGTCGGCAGCGTCAGATGTGTATAAGAGACAGGTGTGGTCCACCATACCCCATAGGTACACCGAAGCGTTGCGTATTACCTACCACGGCATCAGCACCCCATTCCCCCGGAGGCGTTAGTAGGGCTAAGGCCATCAAATCGGCAGCAACGGTAGTGTAGATACCTTTCGCAGCAGCTTCCTCTACCAAGGCTCGATAATCTTCTACTGCACCATCCCCAGCCGGGTATTGCAGCAAAATACCGAAGGTCTTTTCATTGATATCAAAGGACTTCCAACTTACTTGCTTGATAACGATATCTAGCGGCTCTGCTCTAGTTTCTAGAATAGATAAGGTTTGAGGAAATACATTCTCATCTACCAAAAATTCGTTGATAGCTTCCCCTCTGTTCCGCTTGTTCTTCAGGCTAAAAAACATAGCCATCGCCTCTGCCGCAGCCGTGCCCTCGTCCAACAAGGATGCATTGGCAATGGGTAAGCCCGTCAAATCACTCACCATCGTTTGAAAATTGAGCAAGGCCTCTAATCGTCCTTGCGCAATCTCCGCTTGATAAGGAGTGTATTGCGTATACCAACCTGGATTTTGGAAAATATTTCTTAGAATCACACTGGGCGTAATTGTACCATAGTACCCCATTCCCAGGTATGATTTGAATAATTTATTCTTACTAGCGACCTCTTGCAGGTCACTCAAGTATTCGAATTCGCTCTGTGCTGCTGGTAAATTCAGCGCTTCCGTCATGCGAATCCTGGCCGGGACTGTTTCATCAATTAATTGTGCTAATGAATCCACCTTAATCGCCTCCAACATCTCTTCTACTTCTCCTTGATTAGGCCCGATATGCCGTTTTGAAAACTGGTCAGAAAATAACGCTTTACTCATGGTTTAGTCCCTCTTCTAATTTGGTTAGGATAAAGATTCGCGAAAATACAAACTTTTGTTTGCATCCATAGTCAAAACAGGGTCAAAATCCAGTAACAGTATTAGCGGCGAATAGTTGCGGGAAAATGACGGTATAATTGGGCGAAAAATAAGGAGAAAACAACATTAGAGATGTTCATTTTTGAACACCTATTGTACATTCCCGAACAAATATTTGCTTAACCGATGATTGCAAATAACTCATTTATAACCCCTTGCAACAAAGGCATAGCTTTTGTAGTAAAGGCGAATAGAGAAATCCGAAAAGGACACCCGTAAGGAGCGCAGTCCTTTGGTTGATTGAACAATAAATAGGAATCCATATGTTCAGAAATTATCTAAAAATAGCCTTTCGCTCTTTTCTAAAGCAAAAACTGACTAGTTCGATCAACATTATCGGTTTGTCCGTAGGGATCGCCTGCGCTAGCTTGGGGTATATTTTCGTGCAGCACGAATTGTCTTATGATCGATTTCATGAACAGCATGATCATATCTATTGGATGTCCACTTCGATCAATTCCATGTTTAATTTATCGGGTACGCCAGGGCCATTGGCGCCAGGCTTGAAGGAAGCTTTCCCGGAAGTCAGCGAGTCTTTTCGTTTGCAAAAAAACGAGATTCTGGTGCAGGCAGGAAATGAATTCTTTAAGGAGCAAGGACTTTTCGTCGACCCCAATTTCTTTAGCTTTTTTAGCTTCGACTTATTAGAAGGAAATCCTGATCAAATATTTCCTACCCCAAATTCTCTATTGCTCACTTCCACCATGGCTGAAAAATATTTTGGCCGTGAAAATCCGATTGGAAAAACACTAAGCCTACAATTCAAAGGCAAAGAGACCCTTTTCTCTGTGGCTGGTATCGCTGCTGATTCTCCACAGAATACAAGTATTCCCTTTAACTTCTTGCTTCCCCTTGAGTCGCTTTTTGAAGACGAACCCGCCACCTTGGTGAACGATTGGACTTCTTTCCCAATCACCAATTTCATTCGATTGCGAAAGGTAGCCGACCTCGATCCCTTAAACGAAAAGATACCTGCCTTTGTGACCGATAAATTGGGAGCGGAAGGCGATGTAGAATATAGTTTCACCCTACGGGCGCTAGAAGATTATCATCTACAAGAAGGATTTTCTGCTAATGGCCTTAGTGAACCTGCAGATATGACCTATGTGCGTATTTTGGGCATTATTGCTGTGCTCATTTTATTGGTCGCCTGTTTCAACTTTATGAATCTAGCTAGTGCGCAAGGCTCCAATCGATTACTGGAAGTAGGCGTACGACGGGTATTAGGAGCTGAGCGGCCGCAATTGATCGGCCAATTCTTGGCTGAATCGGTTCTGCTCAGCCTGGTTTCACTTGTTTTTGGAGCAATTCTGCTCGACTTATCATTGCCTTTCGTGTCACAACTCACTGGTTTCCCCTTGACGATCAACTGGACTGATCCCAGTATTTTTCTCCCCCTCCTTGGTATCGCCACATTGACCGGCCTACTGGCGGGTACTTACCCCTCCTTGCTTTTTTCAAGATTAAAAGCCATCGAAACTTTTAAGTCAAACTTCAAAGCAGGTGGGAATAATTGGGTCACCAAAGGAAGTCTCGTTTTTCAATTCGCGCTATCTATTGGATTATTGAGCTGCACCTTCATCATGTACCAGCAGCAACAATTCATCAAAGAGAAAAACCTCGGTTTTGACAAAGAGCAAATGCTCGTCATCCCTACCCAGTTCAGATATAATGAAAAAGAGGAGACCGTCCGCTTTGTACAGCAGTTTAAGAATGAAGTCAACGCTTACCCTGACGTTTTAAAAACGAGCGGGGTCTCTTACTCTTTCAATCGCGGCAACTCCGGTATTTTTATCGAAGAAGAGGATGGCTCCAACGCTATCGTCTTTCAATATGACGTCGACCAAGACTACCTATCTACGCTAGGCATACAACTGGTGGAAGGTCGAAATTTCGACTTAGACCAAAGCAGTGATTTCTCCCAATCTCTTATCGTCAATGAGGCCTTTATCAAACACTATGATGTCTCAGACATTAGCACCTATAAATTACCCGCACGATTTGAGCAATTGGCCAATATGCAGATCATCGGCGTCGTAGAAGATTATAACTATCTGGATCTCAGGAGTAAAATCAAGCCCATGGTTTGGCGCATGCCTAAAGAGCCCTATTATGGGCATATGTTAGTAAAAATCAGTCCTACTGCAGTGGATGCAACCATAGCGCAACTTCGAAGCAGCTGGCAAACCGTCAACCCATCTAAACCGTTCGAGTTTTTCTTTTTGGACGAAGATATTCAGCAGCAATATGTGATAGAAGAAAGATGGAACAAGGCCATTTCTGGAGCGGCCATCCTGGCCATCGTCATTGCCTGTATGGGACTTTTCGGTTTGATCGCACTAATCCTCATTGAACGAACCAAAGAAATAGGTATTCGTAAGGTACTCGGAGCATCTGTGCCTGATATCACTTGGTTGATTTCCAAGCAGTTTGTCATTTTGCTAGGAATTGCGGCACTAGTTGCCATCCCGGTATCCTGGTGGGCGATGCAGCAATGGCTAGAAAATTTCGCTTTCAAGATCGATATAAAAATATTCATCTTCGTGGCAGCATTAGGCATTACCCTATTCATAGCACTGCTTACAACAAGTTTACAATCGGCCAAGGCTGCTTTGCGAAACCCAGTGGAGTCTTTGAGGTATGAGTAGGTTGTGAAGTTGTGAAGTTGTGAAGTTGTGAAGTTGTGAAGTTGTGAAGTTGTGAAGTTGTGAAGTTGTGAAGTTGTGAAGTTGTGAAGTTGTGAAGTTGTGAAGTTGTGAAGTTGTGAAGTTGTGAAGTTGTGAAGTTGTGAAGTTGTGAAGTTGTGAAGTTGTGA
>CAJXUM010000875.1 GCA_913060855.1 uncultured Lewinella sp.
CACTATCCTCTTCGTCGGCAGCGTCAGATGTGTATAAGAGACAGCACTAATATCAGCTTCGTTAATCGTTATGGGAGGATAGTCGCGCACTGTTTGGGCCAATAGGCCATGGCTGGTCAGCAGCAACAGAAAAAGGAGATGAATTACAATGTTCCTCATTCCTATTTGTTCATTGGTTTTTTGATGTGTAGGGATACTAAATTTAGCGGCAAGAAGTGCCACTCAAAGTGATATTGTCCCCTTCTCGTACGGACTGAATACCTAGCGTTGTTTCGATAATGGCTAGAATCGCTGCTAGTGATTTATTTTCATAGGTAGCCGTAACCCTACAGTTTTCCAGGTCTTCAATCGATAAATTTATCTGCACATTAAAATGCCTATTTAGCGCAAAAGCGACTTCTTCCAAGCTACTGTCTTCAAAATCTAAGGCATTTGTCTTGATGGATAAATAGTTGGCATCCGTATTCTCGTCTTTCGCTAAATTCTTTGTCGCCTTTTCAAAAACAGCTCTTTCATTCGCTGCTAGTCGCAAGGGGGTACTATCCGACCGTACTTCCACCAGCCCTGATTCCACGATTACCTGTATCTCTGGCTCCTCTTCCCGAGCATCCACGTAGAAGGACGTACCCAATACTTCAATCGCTAGTCCTTTTGTATTAATAAGGAAAGGACGAATCTCATCTCTCCTTACCTCAAAAAAAGCGTCCCCCTCCAATGTCACTATTCGATTCCCTGCTGCACTAGTCCCATCATAGGTCAAGCTCGATGCCTGATTTAAAGTAACCTGGCTACCATCTGGCAAATCAAGCGTCCGCACGGTGGAAGCAGCTGCAAACTCAAGGACTCGCTCTTTCCCCAGATCCAGAAGCAACCATACTGCTATGCTCAAAACAAGGGCTATAGCAGCCGCTATTCCCATCCAACGTAGCCGTTTTCCTCGCCGCTGAATGTCTATGACTGGCTTATCTTCAAATAATTGAGCAGCGGTGTCTTTCCAGTTTTTTGCTACATCAATTCTTGTGGAATTTTGCGTCATCCCACTCAGCATCCAAGCTTTCTTGGCCGCTATAAATTCTTTTTTATGCTCAGGTGAGGCCAATACCCAGGTTTCCAGCGTCTGCACCTCTGCATCACTGGCATTGCCGCTCAAATAATTAGCGATGAGATCGGCCTTGCTATTTAATTCCTGGTCTGACATTTTTATCCTATTATCATTAATACACTTCGTCCTGCCAATACCCTTAGTGCAGGTCTATATTTTTTTGTATCAGCTAATCCAACCCAAAATAATCAGCATGATTAATAAGTAATCTTGTAAATGCACGCGCAACTCTTTGATCGCCTTCGACATATGCGCTTCCACCGTCTTTTGCGAAATGTCTAACTCGGCAGCGATTTCCCGATAGGTCATTTCTCGATAGCGACTCATCTCAAAAACCATCCGACATTTCTCCGGTAATTGACTCAATGCCGCACTCACTTTTTCCTGTAGCTCAGCCATTGCAAAATGATCTTCTTCTACGGCCCATTCAATATCACCACAGTCCACGTCTAGCACGGTACTCCGGTATTTCTTTTGGTCCCTAATATAATTTAAACAACGATTTTTCACGGCTGTGAATAGATAGGACTTTACCGCCAAATGGGGATCTATATCTTCTCGCTTCTGCCAAAGTGCAATAAACACCTTCTGGCAAATATCCTGCGCGGCATCGGCATCTGATACATACTGCAGAGCGAAGTGGCAGAGATGCTCAAAGTGCATTTTGAATAACTTTTCAAACTGCACTTTATCAAGAGACCTATGTGGGATGAGGCTTGGCATATTCCGAACACTAAGGTAGGAAAATGAGAATGAAAATTCAGATGGAAATAAAAATAGAAAAGCGAATAGAATTCAAAATGATCAAAACAATTGGAATCAAAAACTTAGTCAAGGCTGCGAGTTCTTTGCCGTTGGTACCCGAGCTCCAGCTCGGGACCTGCCTTGTCCTCGCCTTTGACAGCTCCTGCTGTCATTACCACCAAAATATAATGAAGGGAAAAATAGGAATCAAGAGAGTCTTCACCTCTTCTCCTCCTCCTTCACTCTCCCACCCAAACCGTCTTCTCCTGAATTGGTCCTCTTTTACCAGGTAAGTTGGGCAGGTCATGATAGCCCATATAAAACAAGCCTAGGCAAGATTCTCCTTCGCCCAATTGCAAAAAATCTTTGGCTTCTAACATGGAGCGAGGAGAGCTCCAATAGCAGCCGATATTATAAGCCGTACAAGTCAAGTACATATTCTGAACCGCACAGGCTACCGCCGCTACTTCTTCCCATTCGGGTACACTTTCAGCGGGGTCGCGTTGCATACAGATAGCAATCACACAAGCCGATCGTAGGGGATTCGACTTGGTTTTTTCATATTTCTTTTCGGAAAACTTATCTGCAAGTGTATTCGTCTTATACCAGTCTGAAAGGTAGGTAGACAAACTTTCTCGGCCATCCCCCATAAAAACTTTAAAGCGCCAAGGTTCTGTAAATCGATGCGTCGGTGCCCAATTCGCATTCTCTAGCACTTCCTCAATAATGGCCTTATCTATAGGACGATCATTATAGGTCTTTGGAAAAATCGAGCGCCTTGATCTTAGTAGTTCACTAACTTCAGTAGGTGTCATAAAAGGGTGCGGTATATAACATATAATAGGCTTCTAATAGTTCAATTACTTAGCAAGACTTCAGAAGTTTAAGTGGCCATGGCTTGCGAAAACTTCTGAAGTCTAAGCCTAGATGTATGTAGGCTAAGAATTACTTTTTCTTATCCATGTCCTTCATGACCGTCTCGGTCTCAAAGAGCAGTTTCTCCCAGTCTTCTTTCAATTTAGACTGTTCTTTCTGGTCATAGCCTTCGGGTCGGCTTTCCTCCATTTCCTGTTGCAAGCTTAGGCGTGTACGCTCTAAGTCTACAATTTTATCAACGAGGTCACTATCTTGTAAGTCCTCCGCTTTGTCTTTCCACTTATCAAAAATATCCCCCAACTTATCTAAATCACCATCGTACTTTCCTTCATCAAATTTGCCCTTTTCCGTTTTCAGCAAATTGACAGCAGACTTTCCGAAGTCAAATACTTCCGTCAACACACTTCTTCCCTTTGAAATGATTTCTTTCGATTGGGCCTTTTCTTCTTCAGTACCAAAAAACAAATTGTATCCCACAACGAGAACTACTAATAGTAATCCAAACTTGATTAATGACCGGATCATAATACGAATGTTTTGTTCGAGGGCAAAAGTAAGAACTTTTTGTTGAAACGGGCCAGTTTTTCCGACCAGTGAAAGTATTCATCGACTGATAAAATCTAGTAAAAGGAAAATACTAAAGATAGACGGCAGTTTTAGTAGAATTCAAAAACAGCAAAAAATCACTCAATAAGTCCATTCAGGAATGAAAATTATAAGATCCTGGCCTTTTTGCTAATCGCCCGCTTTAGCTTTTCCCTTATTCCCTTATTTTATCTATTTTCGCGGTCTGTTCGGCGGCTCCTATATGTATTAGGAACTTATGAAAGAATTGCGGTGTTGAACAGGAAATTTAAAAGAGATAACAATCGTACTCGCTGACTTAGCGCTAACAGGCTAACTAAGCACCACACAACCTTAAAAAGCAAAGCACTCAAGCATGGATTATAAGCCAAGAAACATCGAGCAAAAGTGGAAGAAATACTGGGAAGAAAACAGTATTTACAAAGTAGATAATGCTTCTGATAAACCCAAGTATTATGTCTTAGACATGTTCCCTTATCCGTCTGGGGCAGGTTTGCAT
>CAJXUM010000876.1 GCA_913060855.1 uncultured Lewinella sp.
ATCTACACTATCCTCTTCGTCGGCAGCGTCAGATGTGTATAAGAGACAGCAAATATGTTAAATTATCAGTCACTCAGCTTCATCAAAAATGTCTTAGCCACGACCGCTCATTTTTGCCGTTTTTTGAAATAACACTGTCTATCCCCTTTTTACTGTTTATAAAAACGCAGGTGCTTAATGGGCACATCACCAAAATAAACGCGAACAAAATAGAGTCCACTCACATAATCTTCCAAGGAGAATTGCCAATTCATTTCGTCTTCTCCCAAAGTAGCGGATTGTAGTAGATGTCCTTGATAGGAATACAACTCTAATTTTACTTCTTCGCCGTAGGTTTCGAAAAACTCCAAATACAAATGATCAGTCACAGGATTCGGATACAGCAAAGCCAAGGCCGATTGATTTAAGAAAACAATTTCCTTTGCGGCAGAATACAACGCTCTGTCCATCTCATCAGTCACTTTGATCCGAAAGAAGTTGCGCCCTTTTTTCGGTGCGCGCTGATCGATACTAAACATCCATTGGTTATTCTCCCAATTCATCGGCTCAATGGAATAGGCCAAGGCTTCATAACTTTCGCCATCGGGACTATACTGTAATTCGTAACTCAACTCAGCATCAGAAACGGGTATCTCCCAACGCAGGCGTACCAATTGTTCCTCTTCCGCTAAAACTTCAGCCCGTACCTCCAGTCCGCTCGTACATAGAATCGGATTATTGGTCACGTTGACGGGAAAATTCCGAGAAGCGATACAGTCATTTTCTGATACGATCAAGGTACCGGTAAACGATCCAAAGGAAGAATAGCGAATAGCGACTTCCTCACCTGAACCAATATTTGGCGCTGCAGATCCCGTAAAAGTCCAGCTTATTTCTGCAGTTGGCCCAGTCCCTAAGGCTGAAAAAGTGACTTGATCACCTTCACATACTAACGCAGGAAGCGCTACCTCTGCGACCGCTTCCGTTCCCACCTCTATTCGAACAACATTAGTTTCTACAAAAGTGGGACATTTTTCACGTCGAGCACATCGAACAAAATAGGTCGTTTCATACAAGGGCCCCGGATCATAGGTAGGCACATTAGAATCCGGAATCATTTCCCAGTAGCCATCTTCAATGGGACCGCGTTCATTACTTCTCATCCACATATACTCGACCGTCCCATTCCCGCCGCTGGGCGAAACTTGATTGACAATAGGCCCCGGATCATTACCTGCTCCGCATAAGTAGTTGGTACTAGTCGCAATCACACCCGGCTGGGTAAAGGGTTCGCATTCGTTAATACATCCAGCATCTAGGTTTAGCACTACATCCCTGGCTCGCAATTGAATCGTATCTGTTTTGTAAGAAATGGGATCTACATCACTATCTTTTTCATCATTTTCACCCTGATTAGCTTGGGTCAGAATATATCCACTGGGTAGCGCAAATACCAGCTGATAGCGCCCCGGAGGTACCGTTAACTGATAGAAGCCCGATTCATCCGTTACGGTTTGGGAGCTAAAGCCATCATCGATTCCTTCAATCGTGATGACCACATTGGCAAAACCGGGCTCCTCCTCCTCTTGAATCCCGTTGCGATTTTCATCCAACCAGACAAAAGAGCCCAAAGTGGCCAAGCCCATCAGGGTATCCATACAACTGGTCGTACAGCCATTGATATCGGTGACAGTCACACTATAATCCCCGAAGTTTAGGCTATCGATCATGGCTGTCGTATCACCTGTATTCCATAAAAAAGAATAGGGAGATGTTCCACCAATCGGAATTACCTCCAGGCTTCCATCGTCTCCTTCATCAATATCCTCAACCACATTGATGCTGCACAATAGTTTTGGATTTTCGGGTAAAAAAATAGAATCTATGACAGCGCAGGCATTGGCATCAGTGACGGTTAAATAATCCCAGCCGGTCCCTACATTCGCCACTCCTGATTTGGTTCCCCCTGTACTCCAATTGAAACTATACTCCGGTGTTCCGCCCAATACTTCGACACTTATCTGTCCACTTTCCTCGTCAGCGCAAGGTGTTTGCCCTATAAGAAATTGTACTTGAATTGAATCAGGCGAACTGATATTGACTTTCGTAATCTCTTGACAAGCTTGCGCATCAACCACGCTCAACTCATAATCGCCCGCGACTAAGTCCTCCAATATGGCTCCAGTACTTTCATTACTCCATTGATAGAGATAGGGTTCGATTCCACCACTTACCATGACAGTAACCTTCCCACTGGTTTCTCCATAACAATTTAAACCTTCGATGTCTACCAAAACAGAAAGGCTGTCCGGTTCATTTATTATGACACTTGCTGTATCGGAACAAAAAGAGGCATCCGTCACCGTGAGACCATGAGTACCAGCCGGTAAATTCTCGATACTAGCCGTGGAGGCGCCATTTGTCCAAGCATATTCAAAGGGCCCAGTCCCTCCTTCGACAGCCGCTTGGATTCGACCATTTTCATCTCCAAAACATAGGATATCTTGTTTAAATAAAGAGATGGCTACTCCTGGTCGTTCTTCCACCGTCACCTCAGCAACAATCTCACAGGCTGATGCATCGCTTACCGTAAGTTGGTACACTCCGCCAGCTATACCTTCCAAAACGGCTAAGGTGTCGCCCGTATTCCAG
The DNA here is from genome assembly GCA_913060855.1 of uncultured Lewinella sp. Taxonomy (GTDB): domain Bacteria; phylum Bacteroidota; class Bacteroidia; order Chitinophagales; family Saprospiraceae; genus DT-111. The sequence continues at coordinate 2,632 of CAJXUM010000876.1, forward strand.
CGATAGCGATACGGGGCAATTCCTCCTTCCACATTGGCCTGAACCACTCCATCTGTATTTCCTGCACAAGGTTCATTGCCTATGATGAGGCTTACACTTAGCGCCGGAGGTTCTTCGATAACGACACTTCCCACTTGGATACAACCATTGGCATCTTCCACAATGACGCCATAATTCCCCGCTATTAAATTCTCAATCTCAGCCGTCTCACTACCATTGCCCCAGGTATAACTATAGGGCGGTACTCCGCCAGAAACCGTTATACTAGCTCGCCCATCTTGCGCTCCTGCGCAGCTAATATTACTGCTAGTCGTAGAAGAGATCATCGCTGGTGGTTCTATAAGCGTAGTCGTGATGGTGTCAAAACAGTTATTTGCATCCGTGACCAGTAAGCTATATTCTCCTGGGCCCAAGCCCGCTAATGTAGGGCTAGCGCTTCCTGTTTTCCAGGCAAACTCAAATGGCATTTGCCCTCCCTCTACTACCGCGGTCAGTCGCCCATTCATCTGTCCAAAACACTGAATATCTAGCTGATCTACACTCACTACTAGACCAGGAGAAGCGGTCAAGGTAGTCATGGTATTGATTTCACAACCTCCTGCATCGGTTACCGTTAGACTATACTGTCCGCCCAAAACTTCGCTAAGGATACTCGTCGAATCTCCATTACTCCATTGGTAGCTATAGGGAGCTAGCCCCCCTTCCGCCACTGCTCGAATCACCCCCGTGGCATTTCCCTCACAGGGTACTTCATCTATGATCAGGCTTAAAGTAAGTGGTGGTGGCTCACTGATCGTGATACTGGCAGTAGTGATGCAATTGTTGGCATCACGAATGATGACGCCATAAAGTCCAACGGCTAGGTCTTCAATGGAGGCGGTAGTACTTCCATCCCCCCAGGCATATTCATAGGGAGGTACGCCTCCTGATACTTCTGCGCCGGCTGTCCCATCTTGTGCCCCAAAACAGCTAATATCTTTCCCCATGGGCACAGCCATAAGTGTATCGGGAGCAAAAATCGTTACACTGTCTACTACAGCACACCCTATACCATCTGTCACGCTTAGTATATAGGTCCCTGCCTCCAAATTGGTAATCGACGATCCGGTGGCTCCCGTGTTCCTGTCTCTTATACACATCTGACGCTGCCGACGAAGAGGATAGTGTAGAT
>CAJXUM010000877.1 GCA_913060855.1 uncultured Lewinella sp.
GCCTCGGTCTCGTGGGCTCGGAGATGTGTATAAGAGACAGGATTGGCGTGTGGATGTCATCGGTTTTCGGTCTTAAAAAATTAACAAAATGCTATAGGAATTCCAGGGCCAAAGGCAGTGGTTTGTCCGGTTTGCCGAGTGATTTTTTTCAGTCTCGTTCTAAATTTTGCAGACAAAGAACAAGAGATGAAATATACCAACTAGGCAAAGCAAGGACCCGCCAATTACCACGAATTGACCTATAGTTTTGATATGTGCAGGGATATAAAAGTCTAACTTTGGATTGGGGAATTTGCGAAGTAATAAGGAATGGAAAATTAGTGATATACAATGCTGGTGAGGCATAAGGGTAGACTCAACTGAATCTTTCTCTTTGTGCTCCTAAAGGAACGTTTATCATACTTAATCTATCATTCTTAATTACAAAGCGGTGACTATGCTTACTGGGGTGTGATATTATATTAAAGATAATTATATAAGGTAAATTTTCTCCATGTGTTGATTTTAAGATTTCCTTAACATTTGCCCTTTTTCGATACTGTTTTTAGCCATTTAGCAGGATAGTTTACAGTTAAATACGAACCTTTTCGTATTTTTCTTTCCAAGAAGCAACTATTTGTAATTCGAACCCGTCATTAGAAAAAAAGAACCCGACATGTTAAGTAGTTACCTCACGATTGCGTTGCGTAATTTCAGACGACAGCCCACCTACACCTTATTAAACATCATAGGATTGACGATTGGTATTGCAGCTGCATTACTGATCCTACTTTTCATTACTGCCGAAAGTAGTTATGATGTCTACCATGAAAAGGCAGACCGTGTTTACCGAGTCTCTTCTGATATCACCGAACCGGACGATGCTTTTCGGTGGGCGAGCACCCAAACGCCTTTAGCAATGCAATTGAAAACCGATTATCCTGAGGTGGAACAATATGTCCGATTTATCCCCAATGGGCGTACCAATTTGCAATACAAGGATAATTTCTTTTTTGAAGAAAAGGTTTTTCTGGTCGACTCGACCGTGATGGATGTATTCAGTTTTGACTTTACCAAAGGAGAGGCTTCGACTGCATTAAAAGAACCTAACTCTATAGCACTGAGTGAAACGGTAGCCAAGCGAATATTTGGCAATAACAATCCGATGGGAGAGGTCTTAATCACACCGAGTGGCCGAAATTATAATGTAACAGGTGTCTATAAAGATATGCCTGATTATTCACATCTCATTGCCAATGCCTTGATTTCTGCTAACTCCATACCGGGCTTGGGCAATCCAACAGCTGGGGCATGGGGTGGCTTCAGCTTGTATACCTATGTCTTGTTAAAAGAGGGCACTGATCCAGCTGCTTTTGCTGCCAAATTACCGGAGGTAGTAGATAATTATGTAGCTGTTATTTTTGATGAGTACAACATCAAGGTCAAATACGAATTGATTCCATTAACAGATATTCACTTGAAATCTGATTTTGAAGGGGAGCCAGAGGCATTGGGGGAAATTGGCTTTCTGTACATATTTGGAGCAGTGGCCTTATTTATGATCTTGATTGCGTGTATTAATTATATGAATCTAGCTACTGCGCGTGCGACCAAGCGAGCCATGGAAGTCGGCGTTCGGAAAGTCTTAGGATCGGAGCGCAAGCAATTGATTGCTCAGTTTATGACAGAATCCTTATTATTTACGCTTATTGCCATTGTACTTAGTTTTTTACTAGTGATTCTAATCTTACCCCTATTTAATGCCACTTTTGATTTGGCCCTAAATCGGTCTTTGCTCTTCTCTAAGTCTATCTTATTTGGCGCACTAGGGCTGATTGGCTTGACGGGAATTTTGGCAGGAAGTTATCCCGCATTTTACTTGTCTGCCTTCCAACCGATCGCTGTGCTCAAAGGACAGCTGTCGCGAGGTAGTGGCAATCCCATTTTACGAAAAGTGTTGGTATCTACCCAGTTTGCGATCACCCTATTTATGATTATAGGAACAGGAATTATCTATGATCAAATGGAATATTTGCGCAACAAAGATTTGGGTTTTAATAAAGAGCATGTAATGACCTTTGCGCTACAAGGTAGAAGTGCGAGAGAGAAGTATCCTGTTCTGCGAGAGGCGCTATTACAAAATCCAAAAATTACAAAGATAGGTACTGCTTCTAGTACCTTAGGGGAAGGAACAGGCAAGCAGATCATGAGCGTTGAGAATTCGGAAGGAGTAATGGATGAATATGGCATAGATAATTATGCAGTAGATTTCGATTTTTTCTCTACGATGGGTATTGAATTTGTGTCGGGGAGAGATTATAGTGCCGAGTTTGGTTCGGATAGTACGCTATCAGTAGTAGTAAATGAGTCGATGGTAAAACGTATGGGCTGGGACGATCCGATCGGCCGGAAAATACAGCTTACGGCAGTAGACACTTTACCCGTGGCAAAAGTAATTGGTGTGGTGAAAGATTTTCACCAACGGTCTTTATACGATCCAATAGAGTCCTTGTTGTTCCGTCCACGCTTCAATAACCAAGAAGTCCACGTCCGTTTGAATCCACAAAGCCCAGAGGAAGTTCGGCAAACCATTGCTGCTGTCAGCAAAGAATGGCAAGCTATATATCCTAACACGCCTTTTGAATTTGATTTTGTAGATGCCTCTTTCATGGAATTGTACGAAGCCGACCAAGCGAGAGCTCGGATATTTACGCTCTTTAGTGTATTAATGATTCTCGTTGCTTGTCTAGGGCTCTTAGGTTTAGCCTCATTTACGGCTGAACAGCGAACAAAGGAGATCGGAGTTCGTCGAATACTGGGTGCCAAAACAACAGATATCGTTTACTTATTGACGCGTAACTTTGTACTTTTAGTGGCCATCGCTACTATTCCTGCTTTTCTAGCCGCCTTCTATTTTATGAGCCAATGGCTAGGTACTTTTAGCTACCATACTCATATGAATTTTTGGTTGTACGGTCTCGCTTTTTTCATCGTGGTACTCATCACCTTGATGACGACTAGCTATCATGCATTGAAGGCAGCGAAAGGAAACCCGGTAGAAGCGCTGCGGTATGAGTGATGGTTCATCGCATCATCTCAGGGGGTGAATTCACTCACCCCCTGAGATAATGATGCGGTGAAGACTGATCACTCCTCTACTTCCAAGGCTTCAAAAACCTCATCTAACTCGTCGAAAGACTTAAAACCGACCTTTTCCTCAGCCCCACCTTTTACACTCAAGCCTAAAGGACTTGTCGTGTCTAAATAATCAGCTAGATTACTCGGGGGGATATGAAGGTCAAGTAGGATCGGGTAGGTCTCGCAAAGCATTTGTAGCGCTTCTTTGCTTAGGTTCGTATCTTCTTGTAAGTCAGCTGCGCTAATCCCATTTTTATCAAAATTGAGAAGGAATGCCTTTACATAAGGTGCAAAGGTGGCTAGTTGATCTTTGAGATCTGCTATATTGGTATCCTTTTCAATAACTATCTCTTTGAATAAGATAGTGGCAAATTCCAATTCCTGAAAAGTCTCAATTGGCGTGAACATGCCCAGTTGAGCGCCGTCTAAACCGAGCGCTTCGACTATTTCATTGATACGATCTGGAGAAGAAAGTTCAAATTCTCCTACAATTTTTACGCCATCTACCCACTCTTTAATAGCTTTGACCAAATGAGGTTCGATATAATTTGTTGATCCGGTATTGAGATCAAACCCTAACCATTCCACTTCCCAAGCTGCAAAATATCTTGCATCGGTAAGGTCTGTCTCTTATACACATCTGACGCTGCCGACGAAGAGGATAGTGTAG
>CAJXUM010000878.1 GCA_913060855.1 uncultured Lewinella sp.
GAGATCAGCCTCGGTCTCGTGGGCTCGGAGATGTGTATAAGAGACAGGCCCTAAGACGGAACTCGCCAACCCGCAACATCTCCTTTCTGTCTACTCTTCTCTACTCTTTCTCAATTTCTCTTCTAATCCATGGATCTTCAAGTTTTTGTACTCGTCTAAAGACAAGCCGTCTAGGCCTTTGCTTTGCGCCAGCTGGATAAAACTTGCGGTTACATCATGAATTTTAAGATTGATGACTTTGCGTAGTGGAATATCTTTAAAACCTAAGGTGTTTAGACTCTTAATATAACGGGCATCTACATCATGGATAGCGGCATTGCGAATTTCATCGGCAGATACGCCCTTGTAGCCCATGTCTGCCAAAGCTTTGACAAAGCGAGCATCTACATCATGAATAGAAAACTGAATTACTTCTCTAAGCGATAAGTTATCAAAACCAGCCGACTTTAGATCCCGCACATAGGCTGAGCTTACATCGTGGATCGCAGCATTTTTCACCTCATTGACAGATAGATTGGTATAGCCCATCCCATTTAAATCTTTTACAAATCGAGTATCTACATCATGGATAGCCAGTTGTACGACTTCCTGCAAGCTTAAATTACTGAAACCAGCTGCCTTCAATTCTCTTACATAGCTAGAACTCACGTCGTGAATCGCTGCGTTTTTTACCTCTTTGACCGTCAGGTTCTTGTAACCCATTTGATTGAGGTCTTTTACAAACTGCGCATCTACATCATGAATTGACATTTGTACTGTCTCTTTTAGAGTCAGGTCACTAAAACCGGCACTTTTAAGGTCGGCTACATAGGCCGGGTCTACGTCATGTATGCTAGCTTGTTTTAGCTCTGCAATACTGAGGTTTTTGAAACCTGCCTTGGCCATTGCCTTGACATATGCTGGTGTAACATCATGTATCTGGATTTCAACAAACTCGTTGAGGGAGATATTGGTATAACCCAAGGCTCGGAAATCGGACATGGTCTTTTTCATTTCAGATAAAGGGAGTCCATGGTGAGACAGTTTCCGCAATTGGCGACTATCGGAAGGTGTCATGTTGATTTGCTTCAAATAGGTCAAGTAGTTTTTACTGAAATCTAGCAAGAAAAGGCTAAACATCGTATTCTCCTCGATATCGGTATACCCTTGCTGTCCAAGGTAACTTTTGAAGCTAGTATTCTCCGTGAAAGTATGCCGCCCTAGCCCTTCCTCGTTTTCAAACTTGCCTTTGAACAGGATCGTTCCGGCTTCTCTTTCCAACTTGAACTCACCATCTTGGCCCCTTGGTAATTGACCAAATTCTGAGCGAGCAAAACACTCACTCTGCATCCAATAGTTATTGCGCTTTCTATCGGAGTGATCAAATCGGAAACAGATGTCATTTCCTTCGATAGTAGCCGACCAAATTCCCTTGGGGGGAAGCAATTTCGTAGTTTCTGAAAATACTTCTTCTGTACTTTCTCCAGCAATGAACTTATACAAAGCAGAGGTGCTCAAAAAACGAGCTTCTTTGAAAATAATAGGAAAGGCTTCTCCAATGTTGCTTGTCTTAGCTCGAATTGTCATCGGATTAATGAGTGGACTCATCATAGCCAGTGTGAGTGTAATAAATAGGGTCTTAATTAAAAACAGCCGGTGTGATTTCTTTGATTTTATCATGACAGTAACGTTTTTTAGTAATTTTGAGGCAAGTTATAACTAATAAGTTAGTTTGTCAACTAATTGATTGGTATTTAAACTAATTATTTAGTTTTGTTTGCCTGGGGAAACTATCTTAGCCCTTTATTTACAAGGGATTGAGCTCTGTAATCAAGTAGTATTTCATTCTTAGATAAGTACCTTATCTTAGCCGAAAAATAACCGGTCATGAAGAAATTTGAATATAAAATTGTAAATGCCGCGATGAAAGGGGTGGCAAAAATGAACCTAGATTTTGATGCTACAGAATCTATTTTGATTGGCTTAGGATTAGAAGGATGGGAACTGGTGAGCAGTTATGTCTATTCCAAATCATCTGGTATCAATGAGCACCTGTATGTCTTTAAAAGGGAGTATATTCCTGTTGACTAGGGAATGCCAGATAACCGTAGGCATTGAATTATACTTAATGCCTACGGTTAATAGAAAAGGCCTACAGATTGTTACGCTTCAGCGGGAGTGGCCTTCGGTTCTGTTACTGGCTCATCTTCCTTAGGGTTGATCAAGAGACGAAGTGATTGATCATAGGTGAAGTAACTCCAAGCCCAATTGATAAAAACAAAGAGTCGGTTCTTAACCCCAACAATGGACATCAGGTGGACAAAGAGCCAAAGGACCCAGGCGATGAATCCTTGGAAGTGTAGGAACGGAAGATCTGCTACCGCCAAATTTCGACCTACCGTTGCTAGTGAACCTTTATCCGTATACCTAAATTCTCGTAGAGGTTTATGGTCTTCCATATGCTTCAGGTTGCGATGCAACAAACTAGCTTGCTGAAGAGCGACTTGTGCTACCTGTGGATGAGCTTGTGGGTATTTCTCCGTTTCCATATAGGCCAAATCCCCAATAGCGAAGATATTTTCAACTCCTTTTATTCTGTTTTGCCGATCTACTATTAATCGTCGAGCGCGACCATAAGCCTCGGCAGGAATGCCTCCAATTTCATTGGCTTTTACGCCAGCAGCCCAGATCACTGTTCGACTATTTAGGGTGCGACCATCCTTAAGGGTAACTGCTTGACCATCGTAATCAGCTACCATGGCTGCCGTTTGCACATTTACACCCAGTTTTTCCAAATAAGCTTCTGCCTTGACGGAGGAAGCTTCGCTATAACCATTGAGTACCTTCGGCCCTGCCTCCAGCAAACTTACCTCCATTTGACTGAAGTCCAATTCTGGGTAATCTTTGGGTAAGATGACATTCCGCATCTCGGCAATTGCACCCGCCAATTCCACACCGGTAGGTCCACCACCGACTACCACGATATTCATCAGGGTCTTTCGATCTTCAAGCTGGGACGCACTTAAGGCTTTTTCAAAATGAGTCAGAATGGTATTTCGCAGTTGTAGTGCCTCGCTGAGCGATTTCATGGGAACCGCATGCTCTGCTATTCCTTTATTGCCAAAATAATTGGTAGTCGCCCCCATAGCCAATACCAGGTAATCATAATCGATCTTTCCGATGTTGGTGAAGATTTCTTGGGTGCCCGGCTCAATTCGATCGACCGTCGCTACCCTAAAGTGTAAGTGCTGCTGCGCTTGAAATATTTTTCGTAAAGGAAAGGAAATGGCACTGGGCTCCAAACCCGCCGTGGCTACTTGATAGAACAGTGGTTGGAACTGATGATAATTGTTCTTGTCGAATAGGACGACCTGAAAATGGCTTTTCATCAGCTTGCGAGCTAGCTTTAAGCCCGCAAATCCGCCGCCGACAATGACAATTCGTTTTCGTTCGTTTTTGGGAATATTCGGAATCGTATTCATATGGCAGTTTTTGATTTGACTTCTTCCTATAAAAACACTTTATCAAGGCTGGAGTTCGCCCCGTTTAGCCCTATACATAGCGGTTATTTTAGGCCCCCATATTAAAACAGGTGAGCGTCTGACTCGCATAAATAAAATGGGGATTCCTTTTCGATGTACCATATTTTTTATGGTTGTGTATTGATTTTTGAGTGATTTTTTTCTTGGAATAATTTCTTATGCTACAAGTTCTTGTACAATCAAGGCTCGTCCAAACATGTTCCACGACATGTCCTGCATCTGTCTCTTATACACATCTCCGAGCCCACGAGACCGAGGCTGATCT
>CAJXUM010000879.1 GCA_913060855.1 uncultured Lewinella sp.
CATACGATATCAGCCTCGGTCTCGTGGGCTCGGAGATGTGTATAAGAGACAGGAGCTAATCAATTTGAAACCCCAACTGAAGGAAGTCGACATGGCAGGGATGCATCCTTTTTCCTTCTATAGTAGAGACAGCCTTTTAATCGAAGGTTATTATTTCAAACCCAATAACATCACCAAAGGACAACAGCTGCCCTTGGTTCTAATTCCCCATGGGGGTCCGTACGATATACGAGATAATTATCAATTTATAGATTATGCCCAGCTCCTAGCCAGCCGCGGTTATGGCGTATTACAAATCAATTTCCGTGGGTCAATCGGATTTGGAAAACGCTTTCAAACCGCTGGTTTTAAGCAGGTCGGTCGCAATATGCTACATGATTTAGAAGATGGTCTCGCTTATGTACTATCGCAAGAAAACTGGATAGATGAAAAACGGATAGGTGTCTTTGGTGCTAGTTATGGAGGTTTAGCTACGCTGCAAAGTTTGATTCAATCGCCGGATATGTTCATCTGTGGCGCGGAATTGGCGGGGCCCACTAATCTCTTTACACTCTTTGAAAGTTTCCCTCCTTTCTGGAAAGAATTTATCGCTGGCTTTTATAAGCAATGGTATGATCCAACTATAGCAGAGGAAGCCACCATTATCAAAGAGATATCGCCTTTTTTCCATCTAGATAAAATCAAGCAGCCACTCTTTATCGCACATGGTGCTAATGACCCTCGCGTAATAATACAAGAGAGTGATCAAGTCGTCGAGCAACTACGAGCAAATGGCTTAGATATCCCATACATGGTCAGGTATAACGAAGGTCATCTCTGGCAAAAAGACGAAAACTGGATGGACTTTTATGAAACGCTCCTAGGTTTCTTTTCCAAATACTTGAAGAAATCGAGTTAACGGCCTTTTACCATTCTGTATGAAAAACACCGTCTCGATCTATTCGCTCATAGGTGTGTGAACCGAAGAAGTCACGTTGGGCCTGTACCACATTCAGTGGTAGTCGGCCACTTCGGTAAGCATCAAAGTATTGAAGTGTCGAGGAAAAGGCAAGCATCGGAACTCCGGCATCAATACCGGCTTTCAACACAGTGCGCATCGCGCCTTGCGTAGCCAATAAATCCTCGCTGAAGGAAGGGCTCACCATCAAATTCTTCAAATCGGGTGCAGTAGAATAGGCTTGGCGAATTTGTTCCAACAAATCAGCACGGATAATACAGCCCCCTCGCCAAATTCTAGCAATGGCTTCCATATCTAGGGCATAATCATGTTCTTTCGAAGCATCCGTTAGTAATGCCATGCCTTGTGAATACGTGACCAAAAAGGCAAAATGTAGTGCTTTTCCCATCTGCTCAATCCATTCCGCTTGATCAACAGCCGCTGCAGAGGCCAATTGAGGGTTGAGGATGGCATCGGCGGCTACTCGCTCCGCTTTTAGGGAAGAAATGCCACGCATAGTCACCGCTGCATCGATAGTCGGTACGGGAATACCGATGTCCATCGCGTTTTGCGAAGTCCATTTACCCGTTCCTTTTTGTTTGGCTTTATCCAAAATGGCATCCACTAGCCAGCCATCAGTCAAATCATCTTTCTGGGCTAAAATCTCAGTCGTAATATCTATTAAGAAGGACCGCAATGCGCCTTTATTCCATTGGTCAAAGACTTGGTGCATAGTAGGGTTGTCAAGCCCGCCCACCTGCTTGAGCAAATCATAAGCCTCAGCAATCAATTGCATCATGCCATACTCAATGCCATTGTGTACCATCTTCACATAGTGCCCTGCTGCTCCACGGCCCATATGCGCAACACATGGCTCTTCCGCTTCTCCCACCTTGGCCGACACCGCCTCTAATACAGGACGTATGATTTCATAAGCCGCTTTATCTCCGCCAGGCATAATGCTGGGTCCTTTTCGCGCTCCTTCTGCTCCGCCCGACACACCTGCACCGACAAAATACAGCCCTTTTTCTTTCAGGTATTTTCCTCGTCTCTCCGTATCTGGAAAATGAGAATTCCCCCCATCTACAATCAAATCTCCATCCTCCAAGTGCGGCAATAAACTTTCAATCACAATATCAACCACCTTACCTGCAGGTACCAACAACATAATACGCCTAGGCCGCGCCAAGGCTTTCACAAACTCAGCCGTAGAGGTCGTTCCCATAATAGGACGTCCGGCGGCTTCCTCTTCGAGTGCCTGTGCTTTTTCGGCATCTAGATCTAAGCCCGCCGCCGAAAAACCATGATCAGCTACATTCAAAAGAAAGTTGCGCCCCATCACACCGAGACCTATCATACCGAAATCATATGTTGTATGGCTCATCTTATATTTGTCATTTAATGATTATAGTGCAAGCGTCGATAAAAATCTCGCCAAAGGTAGGGGTAAATCCGGAAAATCACCCGCTAAATAAAACTTTAATGGAATGCCAGACATTATCATAACATATTGAACTGAACTAGCTCTTATCATACTACCGGACTAAGGGAGAGGTCAGAGGTCAGACGACAGAGGAGGAGATCGGCTAGATACAAGACAGAAACCGCACCTCTGCCGTTTCTTTTCCTTGTCTTTGCAGCCAGGCAGGTCGCTTCTGTCTTCTAGATGTCTAGTAGTATGAGCTCTTATACTTTTGGCTTGTTCTTAAAAAAATGTTTCTTTACGCAAGTAAAATCTGATAACTGCTAATGGACCCACTTATTTTTGTCATCTTCGGCGCTTCTGGTGACCTCACAGAAAGGAAATTAATCCCTGCCATATTTCATCTCTATGCCCATAAATCTCTTCCCGATAATTTTGCGGTATTAGGAGTCAGTAGATCAAAGTATTCTGATGAAGATTTTCGGAAGAAGGTGCTTGAAAGTGATCTTTTTGACTCAAAAAGTGCGGATCAAAGTCTGATCGATAGTTTTGCACAAAAACTATTTTATCAAGCTATTGATACGGGAGATGGTACGGCCTATGGGGAAGTAAAAGAACGTTTATCTAGCTTAGATGAACAATTCAACACCAATGAAAACTATATCTTTTACCTATCCACACCACCCAAATTGTATGAAACCATTCCTGCTTACTTAGCGGAGCAAGGCTTGAGTGATCAAACAAAAGGCTGGAAGCGATTGGTGATTGAAAAACCATTCGGATATGATAGAAAATCCGCTTTAGGTCTCAATAAAAAGCTGTTACAATATTTTGAGGAGGACCAAATCTATCGGATCGATCATTATCTAGGTAAGGAAACGGTACAAAATCTATTGGTGACGCGTTTTTCCAATGGCTTTTTTGAACCGCTTTGGAACAGGAATTACATTCAACACATTGAAATTACTAATGCCGAAAGTATAGGTGTTGAAAACCGAGGTGGCTATTATGACCAGTCGGGCGCTTTGCGGGATATGTTCCAAAATCATCTCCTACAAATTGTAGCGCATATTGCGATGGAACCGCCCATCACAGCCGATGCCCGGGCGATTCGCAATGAAAAATTAAAACTATTCCAATCCATTCGGCCTATTACCTATAAGGATCTCGACAAGCAGACCATTCGAGGACAATATATTGCCTCTAAGATCAAAGGCGCTCCAGTCTTTGGCTATCGGGACGAACAAGGCGTTCCTAAGGAGTCGAAAACAGAGACCTTTGCTGCCATCAAGTTTTTTATTGACAATTGGCGTTGGGCCGACGTGCCCTTTTATGTTCGTACGGGCAAGCGTTTACCTACAAAGGTTACAGAAGTGGCGATTACCTTTAAATCTGTCTCTTATACACATCTGACGCTGCCGACG
>CAJXUM010000880.1 GCA_913060855.1 uncultured Lewinella sp.
CGAGATCAGCCTCGGTCTCGTGGGCTCGGAGATGTGTATAAGAGACAGCCTCATATTCGATGCTGGCCATCCATTGCTGAGGTAATTCATAAATATCAGCAATTTTACCAATTGTCCCTATTTTCTCATCTTGGAGTTCGAAGTCTACCAAATCTCCTAGCTGGGTAATTTCCTTTAATTGCAGAGGACCTGAAGCGGTTTTCACCTCTGCTTCGATATAAACCTTCTGTCCACTTAAGGAAAGTGCATCTTCCTTGGAATCGACATCCTCGAGCTTTATCGTCAAAGGATTTCCAGTCTTGATTTTATTAACGAAATAAGGGACTTTATGCCCAGCGGTAGGAATAAAAACAAATTCAGCTTTCTTCAATTCAGTTAGGACTGACGGATCGATTGCTAACTTGAGACTACCATCAAAGCCGAAGGTCTTGCCTAGTTTACCGATTTCTTTCAAGTTTTTCTTACTCATTTTTATTGATACCTAATGAGGCGCTGTTCTATTTGGAATCCTTGCTCTACCCTATCCTCCCATTCCAAATCACCACAGTCACCATTGCAACAAATTTGACATTGAGTATCAAAAATATAAAGACTTTTGTAAACCAGCCCTACATCTTGCGCATAGTATTCTTCCCCTTCCCTTCTTTCTATCAATGTGTTGAAATCGGCAATCTGAATCTTCAGCACTTCATCAAAACTAAGGTCACCATATGACCAAGGGGCGTTGTCTTCTAGGATAGTCGATTCCCAGCCCTTAAAAGCCTGGAGCGTATTCCCCCCCACAATGACTTGTGTAAATTCATCAAAATAATTGGTGCCGGGCCATTGACGATTGGATCTAGGTGGAAATACCATCTTTAAGAAGCGCAAATTATCTTCTACGCGAAAGGCTTGGGTTTGATTGCGGGATAGGGTAAAAACGTTGCGAACTTGCCATGATACGTCCTTATTTCTACGCGTAAACTGCTCCACCCGATAATTGAGTAGCCCCGTATTGTCACGAAAGGTGTCAACGACTTGCTCCAGCAAAAAAGAATAAAAAGTATCACTTCTAATCCCACCAATAGCAGGGCGATAAATAATAGAATCGACTTCATATTCCCAAAACTGCCCCACTTCAAGGGGATAATATTCATAACCAAATTTGACGCTGGGCGCTTCAATTTCTCGTTTGTTGCAAGAAAACAGGCACAATAATAATAGCAGTGAGCTAAGAGGGAGGAGGGTTTTCATCATTAAATCTGTTGATAATCTACCCCATTAAACGTAAAAACGAGCAATAGGATGCCTCCAAGGTAAGGTTCTTCCGTAAGAAGTAGTCTAAAGATGATCTCGCCGATGACTCCTCAATACCCTTTTGTAAAACTATTTGCCACCAAATCGCCATAAGATAGAAGTTCCTAGCCATTGGTCGTAGGTACCAATCGAAGCGTCTTTATAAACACTCATAAGTGTGTTTTTGTATTGGAGACGTAGTCCCAGTTTTGCTGTAGGATAGTAGGTAAAGCCAGTCGACAGGCCTAATTGTAATCGTTGAAAGTCAGTCGTATTAGCTCCTAGGCGCGTGTTTCCACTATTAGCAAACCAATTCACCCTTGATCCAACAGCGATGTTATTATAAGATGCCGAAAGGTCTTGCTCTCTAGTCGATCGAGATTCGGTAATATCGAGATATGCCCTAGCCAAGAATGAAACCTGGGCGCCTACGAAAAGATGGAAATTAGGGCGAGCCTTAAAATTGGCATAAAGTGGAATATCTATGAAATGGAGTTTTTGAACTAAATCTAGTTGATTAATCGGTACACTAATCACACTATCTCCTGAGGCAAAATTAACGACATTATTGTCTGTATCTAATACCGCCTCCATCCCTGGATCCTGCCCCATTCCGAAGGAACTGTCTAGGCTGGTTGCAGCGCGGTCTTTAGAGATATTGATGTCTGATACGTTTTGGCTGTCAAAGGGTAATCTTTGGAATCGATAATGCATACCTGCGCCAAAAGACCATTTTCGATTGGATTTGCCCCACTCCTGGTTAAGGCCGACAAATAGTCCATCTGGCTCGGTGAAACTATACGTGGAGACCCCCATTTCTAAGGCCCAATTCGATACGCCAGCACTAGGTATTATCTCCTGTCCTAATACCAAATCTTCAGTCGCTAAGTTTTTAGGGGCTAATGGGGTGATAGGGAGGAGTGCTGGCAGCCAATTACGGTCTGGTATCTGATCTTTCTGCGCTTTGGAAGTAGCCACTTTATGCTCTTGGCTATTTTGCTTCGTCAATTTCTCCAGTTCCTCTGTTTTAGTAGGTAGGACTGCTTGAACAGTAGATATAGTGGTATTAGTTAAATGGTTTGTAGAAGGGCCTTCTTTTTTGGATTTAGTTTTATTGGTTGAAATTTTAGGATTCGTATTTGCACTTGCACTAGGGACTTCGCTCGCCTTTTCCTCTTCCTGTGTAGTATTAGTTGTTTCCTCCTCTACTACTGCCACAGCCTTTGGGGTAGGCATTTCTTCTCGAATTGTCTCTCCCCGAAGATCAATAGGTAAAGCTTCCAATTGCGGCTGATCTCTTTGTGCAGTAAACCAAACCAAACTAGCGACCGGCAAGAGTAATCCAGCTGCCCACCACCACCAAGCAATGATACGCCTTTTGGATTTTGACTCCACGGGCATCGCCTCATCCAATTGACGCTGCATATCGTCCCAGGCTGCATCGATAAAGCTGGGATCCAATCCACTGTCCCTGTTATCCGGCATAATTTCTATTATTATTTGTTTGGAGGATTAAAGTTTTCAGTTTGCTTCTAGCATTCGACAAGTGCCATTTTGAAGTTCCTACACTAATATTTGCCCGTTCGGCAATTTCAGCATGAGAATATCCCTCTATCGCATACAGCCAAAACACTTCTTTGCTCGCAGCAGGCAGAAAATCCACCAATTTGATAATGTCTTCCCAAAACAAATGATCCAAAGCGCTAGACTCATGCGGTGCATCTCGATCTTCCAGTGATAAAAAATGCACGGATTTGGTCTGCTTCTTAAAATGATCCGATAAGCTATGAAACACCAAGCGTCGAATCCAACCTTCTAATGAGCCAGAAAAGGAAAAAGTATGTAGCTTTTTGAATACACGAAGAAAACCAGTATTGACAATTTCCATCGCTATCCCCTTGTCATCCGTATACCGCATGCACATACGCATCATGCCAGGAAAGAACTTTCGAAAAAGCTTTTCCTGCGCGCGCCTGTCATTGGCCACACATGCCTCCACCAATTCTTTTTCAGATAAATCCTTTTTCTTCAACATAAACAGCTAGACTTCGGAATGAAGTTGGTTTAAACAACTTCTATTAAAAAACGAGTCCAATTCGCAGTGTAAAGCGTTGATATAAAATATTTCTAGTTTCTAAGTCTCCATTCAATGTAGCCACTCTTTTGATATAGGCTTTTTGGAATTTCAAGCCCAAATCCATGGTAAAATTGGCTCTTTCGGTAGCACTAAATCGCCAGCCTAAAGCCGGGTGAAATAAGTAGCCTCCGTTGGCATCCACCTCAAAATCCACCGTATCACCTCCTGCTGCAAAAGCATAGCCTGCATTGATGGAATAAAAGGGCGACTGCCATTTTTTTCTAAAATAGCCTCTCGCTTGCAAGTACAATGGTATCAGCGTGGCCCCGCTACTAAAGGAATCATACCCATCCACCCCAATGCCGATGCCCGTGCCTAACAGTCGCTGCCATTGCCGCCCCACTACAAAATGGAACCCAACGGCTG
>CAJXUM010000881.1 GCA_913060855.1 uncultured Lewinella sp.
ACGAGATCAGCCTCGGTCTCGTGGGCTCGGAGATGTGTATAAGAGACAGTAGGAATGGAAGTTGTTTTAAAATAGAGGTTAAAACAACTTCATTATTAAAGGCTCTACTTCCTATCGGCGCCGGTTTATTATGAGCGAATAGCTGTTCTACTTTATAACTCAAAAGTAAACGGAGGATTCACCAAACCTTTTGCTGAATTCATATTCGATCCATTGATATAGAGGGTGTCATCGATTCTTTGCTGTCCGTAACTAGCATGAATGTGTCCAAAGATGTGAATCCTAGGTTTGATCCATACCATTTTTTTAAGCAATTCTTCACAACCGAGCACTTTACCACTACTAGATTGATCCAAAATTCCACGTGGAGGCGTGTGGGTGATAAGAATATCGGTATCCAATGGAATCAGATCCCAATGCGCTTTCATTTGCTCACCTCTAGCTCGTCCAAAAGCCCAACCGATAAGGTCCGGCTGAACTGGCGAGCCCCAACATTTGAAGCCTGCAATCTCAGTCCCTGAATCATTTAAGTAGGTAATACTTTTGGGTAGTTCATCCAAAAAAGAGCTAGGGTTCTCAGCAGCATAAAAATCATGATTTCCTGAGATTAGTATTTTATATCGATAGTTCAAATCAGCATACCAAGACAAAAAGCGCTTCCTGCTCTCCGCTCCACTAAAATGACAAAAATCGCCCGCATGAATAATCACATCTCCGTTGGGTAAATCTTGCAAGTCCTCGTGCAAACCATGGGTATCAGATATCACAACAAACTTCATATTCCTAGGTCGTTTTTATGAAAACCGATTTTTTTAGATAAAAATTCCGCTGCGAGGGTAAGATTCTGGTTTGAATACAGATATCATCATGTAGCAGCTAATGAAGTGGTTTAAAATAACTTCCATCAAAAAGAAAAATAATTTCACTTCAAAGGTAACATTTCAATAAATCAGGAGATAGATAGATGTATCCCTTTAAAAGAAACTCCTAAAAACCAAATATTTCGTTTGACGTAAGCATTATATTCCCTTGAACCCTAAACCGCGGAGCAATCAGCAACTTCTACTTATCCCCACAACTCCCCAAATTATTTTCTTTGGTTAGCCCCAAAGAATACAATCCCAATTTACACTGATTTGGAAAAGTGGATTATATAAGAAAGAGGAGTTAGGCATCACTGCCTAACTCCTCTTCTTTTTTATGCCTGGGTTGTATTCTGTATCAACAATACATTACACCCATTTTATCAAGCCGACATCTTGTTGATGAGGCAACAGATCGTTTTTAGGATATACCCGGAATCCAAATTCATATACCCCAGATAACTTTGGTTCTATATCACAGCTATAAGAAGCTTCCTGGCCATCAACACTAATCAGCTTTAACTCCTCCTTGAGCTTAAGTTCCAACTCTACCTCATGAACTCGCTTGAAAAAGACCACTTCGACACCGATATTCTTCGCATCTAAGTCCCCAATAGACAAGGTCATGCTAGCCTGGAAAGGCTCACCCACAAGCAAAGCATTATTTTCGGCATCAAAGATATTGGAAGCCACTACTTGTACTTGATCCCAATTGGCAGCGACCTTTTTCTTCCAGTTAGATAGCTTGATCACTTCTCCAAAGTTCTTTTTCCTTAGCAACTTAGAGCGAACGGCCAGCTTATTATAAAAACGATCGAAATAATCATCGAGCATTCGCTTCATAGTAAAATCAGGTGCTACTTCAGCAATAATTTGCTTAATAAATCCTACCCACTTCGCTTGCCCTTCTTCGTAATAAGTCGGGACAATATCGCCTTCTAACGTATTGTAGATCGACTCTGCATCCAGTTCATTCTGAAGGTTCTGGTCTTCATAAGTCCGCTCTAGCGGCAATGACCAACCTGCATCAGGACGATATCCTTCTGCCCACCATCCATCTAACACACTGAAATTCATTACACCATTTAAGGCCGCTTTCATGCCACTGGTTCCTGACGCTTCTTTCGGACGTGTAGGCGTATTGAGCCAGATATCCACTCCTTGTACCAAGAATTTGGCAATTTCCATGTTGTAGTTCTCCAAGAAGATAACCTTACCGGCAAATCGAGGATCTTTGGAAACTTGAATGATATGTCGAATCAAGTCCTGACCTCCATTGTCAGCAGGGTGTGCCTTCCCAGAAAAGAGGAAAATAACGGGTCTTTCTGGATCATTCACAATATCAGCTAATCGATCCAAATTAGAAAAGAGAAGATGTGCACGCTTATAAGTCGCAAATCGTCGCGCAAAACCAATCACCAATGCATCATCTTGGATATTATTGATGACCGAGAAAATAGATCGAGGGCTTTCACCTCGACGAGTCAGGTCCTTTTGCAATTTAGAACGTACTTCATCCAGCAAACGTTTTTTCAACGTTTGGCGGATAGCTAGAATCTTCTTATCCGGTACAGATTGGATTTTTTGCCAATACTTTTTATTGGATTGATCTGCTTTGAATTCAGCTCCGAAGGTTTTGGTATACAGTTCATCCCATTCCTTGGCTATCCAGGTAGGATAATGAACACTATTAGTCACATAGCCAATATGCAGTTCAACCGCTTGGAATGCCGGGAATAATACGTTGAACATCTTTTGAGAGACCGTACCATGTAATTTACTTACCCCATTTACTTCCTGTGATAAGCGAATCGCTAAGTGACTCATCGAGAATAATTCTTGGCCATCATCGGCATTGACTCTTCCCAAACCGATAAAACGGGCCCAATCCATGCCCATCTGAGCTGGCCAATCAGAAAAATACCCCTGCAATAATCCTTCTGAGAAATAGTCATGTCCAGCAGGTACTGGCGTATGAGTCGTAAATAAAGAGCTAGCCCTCACTACTTCCACCGCTTCTTCATAACTCAAGCCCCCTTGTACCAAATCTTTCAATCGCTCTAGTCCCTGGAAGGCCGCATGTCCTTCATTACAGTGATATACATCGGCCTCAACGCCTAGCGCTTTCAAGGCTCTAGCGCCACCGATACCTAACAATATTTCTTGTTTGAGCCTATGCTCATTTCCTCCACCGTACAGTTGATCTGTTAGGCGTCGATCCTCCCAAGCATTTTCATCAATGTCCGTATCCAGTAGATAGAGAGAAATACGACCTACCTTTAGTTGCCAAAACTTGGCCCAAACAGTCCGGCCCTGTAAAGTGATGTTGATCTTAATCCACTCTCCGTCTTCCGTCTTAACGGGCTGGATCGGTAGCTTCGTGAATTCTTGTAAGGGATAATTATTGATTTGATCACCGTTGATAGAAAGCGACTGTTGAAAATAACCGTGTCGATACAAAAGTCCAACCGCCACCAAATCAACATTAGCATCACTGGCTTCTTTTAGGTAATCACCAGCCAAAACGCCCAAACCACCTGAATATAAGCGCATAGAGATATGCAAGCCATACTCCATACAGAAGTAGGCAATTTTTGGCGTTTTTGCCTTCGCGCTCATATATTTATTATAGGCCTTCTCTACCTTTTTGAGGCGAGCCATATAAGCTTTATCCTTGATCAAATTCTCCACCTGCTCTAGACTCAATTCATCTAGAATCGCCACTGGATTATAGTTCTTCGCTTCCCATTGATCAGGATCAATAGAGCGGAACAATTCCGTCGCCTCAAAATTCCAAGACCACCAAAGATTCTCAGATAACCGTTGTAAGGGCTCCAATTCTGCTGGCAGTTGCGAAGCAATATACCTGTCTCTTATACACATCTGACGCTGCCGACGAAGAGGATAGTGTAGA
>CAJXUM010000882.1 GCA_913060855.1 uncultured Lewinella sp.
CGAGATCAGCCTCGGTCTCGTGGGCTCGGAGATGTGTATAAGAGACAGATTCAGAGGAGGCAACGGTCCGCTGTTTTTGAATACGCCGAAGTGTGAAAATCCACTTTTCAAGAGCTTTTTTAAATCGGTACAGGAAGCCGGATACCCGATCACTGATGATGTCAACGGTTACCAACAGGAAGGTTTTGGTCACTTCGATCAAACCATCTATCGAGGAAGAAGGCTCAACGCTGCCCGAGCCTATATTCATCCCATACGGAATCGAAAGAACCTCACTGTGAAAACCAGCGCTATGGCTACTCGCCTGCTGTTTGAAGGCAACACAGCGGTTGGTGTGGAGTATAAAAAAGGCTTTGGCACTGAAAAAGTTTATGGCAAGGAGATTATTTGCTGTGGCGGAGCCATTAACTCGCCTCAACTGCTCCAGTTATCTGGTATTGGTGATGGTCCGTCCTTGAAAAAACTGGGAATTAAGGTCGTTCAACACCTACCTGGTGTAGGTGAAAACCTACAGGATCATTTAGAAGTATACGTACAGTGGGCTTGTAAAAAACCGATCAGCCTCTATCCCCTGCTAAATCCGTGGCGCGCGCCCAAAATAGGCTTCGACTGGCTTTTTAGAAGAAAAGGGCCAGGCACTTCTAATCATTTTGAAGCAGGTGGGTTTATTAGAAGCAACGAAGAGGTACCCTATCCGAATTTGCAGTTTCATTTTTTACCTTTGGCCATCCGCTATGATGGGACGGCCCCCAAAGAAGGGCATGGGTTTCAGCTTCATGTTGGACCAATGAACACAGATGTAAGGGGGCGAGTGAAATTGAAGTCTGCTAACCCTTTGGAGTATCCAAGTATTCTATTTAATTACCTTTCTACTGAGCAGGAGCGCAGGGAATGGTGTGAAGCCATCCGCTCTTCGAGGAAGCTAATTGAAACGCAGGCGATGGAGGAATATCGAGGAGAGGAGCTTGCTCCGGGGAAACACATTGAAACGGATGAAGAAATACTGGATTTTGTCGCACGAGAAGGTGAAAGTGCCTATCACCCCAGCTGTACCTGTAAAATGGGATATGATGAGATGGCTGTGGTAGATTCAAAACTGCGCGTGCACGGTATTAAAAACCTGCGGGTTGTTGACGCTTCCGTTATGCCTTTGATTACAAATGGTAATATTTATGCGCCGGTTTTAATGATCGGAGAAAAGGCCGCGGACGACATTCTCGGGAATACCCCGCTCTCGCCTTCGTCGGTCGATTTTTATCAGCACAAAAAGCAAGAAGCCTAGTAAAATGAAATGTGAAAAACTCTATTATAACGGGCGCTATCAAGATGCCTCCTCGGGAAAAAAATTCTCAACCATTAATCCAGCTACAGGAGCTGTTATTTGTGAAGTCCAAGAAGCCTCATTAGAAGATTTGAACAAGTGCGTTGAGGCGGCGAAAGCCGGATTCGCCAAATGGTCGAAAACGCCTCCTGTAGAACGGGGGAGGGTGATGCAAAAAGCAGCCTCGCTACTTCGCGAACAGAATGAAGTGTTAGCCAAACTAGAAGTCCTAGATACAGGTAAACCGCTGTCGGAAGCCATTTCAGTAGATGTACTTTCGGGGGCTGATGCAGTAGAGTTTTATGCTGGAATCGCTGCGGCTATCCATGGAGAACATTTTGATTTTGGAAATTCATTCGCCTATACTCGCAGAGAGCCGCTTGGCGTTTGTGCGGGAATCGGAGCTTGGAATTATCCGCTGCAAATTGCCTGCTGGAAATCCGCCCCTGCCTTAGCATGCGGCAATGCTGTAATCTTTAAACCCGCTCAGCTAAGCCCGCTTTCCGCGCTGAAACTGGCCGAAATTTATAAAGAAGCAGGCCTTCCTGATGGTGTCTTTAATGTACTGCAAGGCGGGCCTGAACTAGGTGCCATGCTTACCAAGCATCCAGGTATTGCCAAAATCTCTTTGACAGGAGGCGTGTCTACCGGAAAAAAGGTGATGGCAGCAAGTGCAGAAACACTCAAGCATATCACCTTGGAGTTGGGAGGGAAATCACCGCTACTAGTTTTCGAAGATGCGAATATTGACGAGGCAGTGAAGGGCGCAATATTGGCCAATTTTTATACCCAGGGAGAGGTCTGCTCTAATGGCACCAGAATATATGTTCACGAAAGTATTAAAGAGATTTTCTTAAAAAAGCTAATCCAAAAAACCAAGCAATTGACCATTGGTGACCCCATGAATCACCAAACACAAGTAGGTGCATTGATCAGCGAAAATCACCTGAACAAGGTCTTACATTATATCGAGTTAGGGAAACAAGAAGGAGCCACCCTGCTGTGCGGCGGCAAACGATTCTTTCCTAAAGAAGCTTCCATCGCCAATGGCTATTTTGTCGAGCCGACCATTTTCGAAGTACACGATGATGATGCAAAAATAGTACGCGAAGAAATTTTCGGACCAGTCATGTCTGTCTTATCTTTTAAAGATGAAGTGGATGTTATACGGCGGGCGAATGACACTCCTTTTGGCTTAGCTGCTGGAGTCTTCACCAACGATCTAAAACGGGCTCATCGAGTAGTTAATCAATTGGAGGCAGGTGTATGTTGGGTAAATAATTATAATATTACCCCCGTTGAAATTCCATTTGGTGGGTACAAACAGTCGGGCATCGGTCGTGAAAACGGACTGGCTGCGATCCAACACTATACACAATTGAAAACGGTATATATCGAAATGGGCAAAATTGATTTTCCATATGATTGAATAAAGCCTATTTTACACCTAGCAATTTCTCAAAATAAAACCGACAGGAGTCGTAAATTTGAGATCGTGCAAAGGTGAACAGCGTTAGAATCTAAGCTTTAATCAAGTTCTATATGAAGACATTAATCCAACTTTTACTTGTTTTACTAATTACTGCTTGCAGTAATCAAGATCATACCAATGACGAGTCTTTATGGGTCATATCCGCGCCTGCTAAAGATGAATTCACGAAAGTGGATCGAAATGGGAAAACCGTCATTCCTAATGGCCGTTACCTCACGCCTGCCGGAAAAAATATCATCACGGCCCCTCACCCCTACGGATTAACCGTAAGTCCAGATGGAAATGTGGCGGTTACTGCCAATTCAGGTACGAGTCCGTTATCGATTACCATTGTCCGAAATTTATTGTCCCCACAACCCGAGGTGCAGCAAGTCCCACCAGGGCCATCCACCGACAAAGGCGTTTTGGCTTCCGTATTTATGGGATTGGCTATCTCACCAGATAATAAAACCGTCTATGTGGCCGGAGGGCAAGAGAACAAAATCTATTTGTTTGATGTCAATTCGGGGGCAGAGCAGGGGAGTATTGATTGCTCGTATCTTTCTGATAAATTCGATTATACACATGGCTATATTGGTGATCTACAATTGTCAAAAGATGGAAAAACTTTATACGCGGTAGATCAGATTGGATTTCGGATGATTATTATCGATACGGAAACTAAACGGCTGAAGCATTCGGTGCCAGTAGGACGGTATCCATTTGGGATTTGCCTCTCTCCTGATGAAAAGAAGATTTATGTGGCCAATGTTGGTATGTTTGAATATGAACTGATTAAAGAAGGGCCTGGTAAGGATGCAAAGGTGAAGCCAATAGATTATCCAGCTTCAGCTTATGGATCTAAAGAAATGCGTGATGGGATCACCACTGATACCAGTTTTGTGCCTGGCTTGGGTGATCTCAATGCCATCGAAGCCTTTTCCGTCTTTGCTATTGATTTGGAAGAGGAGGAAAACCCAAAGGT
>CAJXUM010000883.1 GCA_913060855.1 uncultured Lewinella sp.
TACACTATCCTCTTCGTCGGCAGCGTCAGATGTGTATAAGAGACAGGTACTGGTTATGGGCATCCCGATAATGGTAAAGGTTTGGTCCGTTTCAACCCAGTCACCGGCCAGGCTACCCGGTTCAAACACGAGCCCGAAAACCCTAACAGTCTTTTGGACAATCGCATCAGCGCCCTATTGGAAGATCGGCAAGGCCGAATTTGGGTCGGCACCTATCAATGTGGATTGCATTATTTCGACCCGCAGCGTGAGGAATTTGTTCGAATGATGCCAGACGAATCCGACCTTAATCGTATTCATGCTCCGATGCTGGAAGGCAAGATTTGGCAAAACGATCCATTTGTTAGCATCCTATATCAAGATCGAAAAGGAGGATTTTGGGTCGGAACAAATGGAAAAGGATTGAATCATTTCGATGGAGAAACAGGTCAACGGACTTTCTATGCCCCCAGTACGATCGATGACCCTTTCAAGCACTACTGGGTATTAGAAGAAGGCCGATATGGCCAAATATGGTTGGGGACTATTGCAGGGGGGCTTTATAAAAAGGATCTGTTTAGACGTAACTTTCAATCGTATCCCGAAGTCCGGGGTATTGTCAGTGGTTGCGAATCCAAGGCTGAACCGGGTGTCCTGTGGCTGGGTTCTTTAGAAAAAGGGTTGATTAAATTTGATGTAAATTCCGGAGAGTTTTTCCGTTATCCGCACGACAAAAATAAGGCAAACAGCATTGGTGATAATAGCGTTAGAGCATGTTATGAAGACCGAGACAATAATTTGTGGCTAGGACTTGGAGCAGCTTCGAAGGCCAAGAATAGAGTCGAAGGAATAGGAGGATTGGATCGGCTGGATAAAAGTACGGGTGTTTTTCAACATTACCCCATAAAAACTGATCCCGCTGACGAATTTAATGAAACTGTATTCAGTATTTGTGAAGATAAGTATGGCTATCTTTGATTAGGTACGGGCCCAGGTGGCCTTTTTCGATCTGATGGTAGCAAAAGTGAATTTAATCGTTACCATTTACAAGCGAGTAGAAAAAACCAGATACCGGCTGATACATCAATTTATTTTGTTCAGGAGGCCGGCGGCCATCTCTGGGCTGCGAGTCATCAAGGACTGGGGACGCTTTACCGGTACGATTATGATAAAGATCAATTCTTCCTCATGCTTACGGGGTTCAAAACCACCTTTATTACGGAAGATCACAACGGATGGCTTTGGATTGGAACTGGGGAAAATCAAGGTTTAATTCACCTAAACCCCCTAGACTTTTCTTATCAACAGTACACGACAAAAGACGGGCTACCCGGAAATGGAGGGACCTATGTTGTAGCTGGAGATGATGGCCTTTATTGGGTCAGCACTCAAAATGGCCTTTGCTCCTATGATACAAAAACGGAGCAATTTAGCACAGACGGTCTGCCTAGTCATTTTTTTTACCCCTTTGGGTTCAAAACCAGAGACGGACATATCTTTTTATCGGAAATCGTAGGCCTGGTAACCTTTGCTGCCGACCAAGTGCTCGGCAATCCGTTTCCACCCGATCTTGTCTTAAGGGAACTGCAAATATCGGGTGAACCCTTTCTAAGGACTTCTGCTCAGACAGACCTCAGACTAGACCATGATCAGAATGATTTTAACTTCGAATATACAGGCATTCATCTGGCCGATCCTGCCAAAAATCAATACAAATATAGATTAGCTCCCTATGATCGCGACTGGATAAGTGCGGGCACACAGCGCAATGCCCGGTATACAAATCTCGATCCGGGGTCCTATACATTTCAAGTAAAATCCGCCAACAGTGATGGCACATGGAATAAAGAAGGTATTTCCGTTTCATTCTATATCCAACCGGCCTGGTGGACCACCTGGTGGGCTTATCTCATTTACTTTACTTCCATCGGAGGGATCATTTATGGGGTGTACCGTTTTCAATTGTCTAAAAAATTAGCCCTTGAAGAAACCAAACGTTTGCAGGAGATCGATCAATTAAAAACCAACCTCTACACCAATATTACACATGAATTTCGCACCCCATTGACCGTTATTCTTGGGATGACCGACGCACTACAGACAAATGTTAAAGAACAGCATTTTACAGGCGCAAAACAGTGCCTTGAAATGATTCGGCGCAATGGGAAAAACTTGTTGCACTTGGTGAATGAAATGCTCGACCTGGCCAAACTGGACAGCGGGCACCTGGAATTGGAGTTGATCTGTTCCAATGTTATCCCCTTTGTCAAATACCTCTGTGAAAGCTTTCAATCCCTGGCGGCAGAAAAACAAGTCAAATTGACTGTTGATGCCAACGTCAAAGAACTGGAAATGGATTTTGATGTTCAAAAACTATCGGTTATTGTTTCGAATCTGTTGTCCAATGCTGTAAAGTTTACAGAAAACGGGGGACAAGTCCATGTTCAGCTTAATCGAAATCAACAAGAGCATCAAGCCTATTTTCTGATCTCGGTCAAGGATTCTGGTCTGGGTATCTCTAAAGCGGAAATAGAACACATATTCGATAGATTTTACCAGGTGCAGAATAACCTTAACCGGCAGGGAGAAGGCACAGGAATTGGTCTGGCGCTCACCAAAGAGCTGGTGGAACTAATGAATGGGACAATTGTAGTGAACAGCACTGTAGGAAAAGGGACCGAATTCATCCTGCAGATCCCAGTTGACAATACCACGTCGGGTGTAAAAGAGTCTCCTCTGCCTGAGGAGTTGCTTAGATCGACCCTCTTTACATCATCTCCTACTACCTTAAACAGGCAGGTCCTAGATACGGATTTGCCCCTTGTCTTAATTATCGAAGATAATGCCGATGTCGCCTACTACCTGAAAAACTGTCTGGAAGAGCAATACCGAGTGCTTCATGCCGTCGACGGCGTAGTCGGTATTCAGACTGCTTTTGCAGAAACACCGGATGTCATCATTTGCGATGTCATGATGCCCGGCAAAGATGGCTATGAAGTTTGTGCGACCCTAAAGACGGACGAACGAACCGATCACATTCCAATCATTATGCTCACGGCTAAAGTGACCAAGAAAGACCGCCTTGCTGGCTTAGCCCAAGGAGCCGATGCTTATCTGGCCAAACCTTTTGAAAAAGAAGAATTGATGATCCGCCTGGATAAATTGATGGAAGTGCGCAAAATCCTGCAAAAGAAATATGGCAACACCTTGGCCAGTAACCAGTCCCAAAGGAACCGCTCGGCCGACCAGACCGAAAGATTTATTGAAAAAACAGAACGAATTATTATCGAGCACCTGGAGGAGGAAGGTTTTTCTATTGAGGAACTCGCAAAACATTTAAATCTCAGCCGTTCGCAGGCTTATCGAAAGATCAAAGCCCTCACCGGTATGTCCACTGCCATTTACATCCGCTTCATCCGTTTACAAAAAGCAAAAGAACTGCTGGCTGAATCAGAATTGACCATTTCGGAAATTGCCTATCAGGTCGGGTTTAAGTCCCCCGTTTACTTCTCGCAGGTATTCAAAGAGACTTTTGGCCAGAGTCCGAAGGCAAGCCGTGAATCTCTCTTCTAAAACCAACCCATGCACTCATATATAAAGGGAATGCACTAATAACTAAAGCCGACTTCAGAATCCCGCCATAGCTTTGGTTCAACCAATTATTGAAAGTTGAATCCAACAAAAAAACAGCTACCATTTAATGGGACGGCCGCCATTTTCATCTGGCTACTTCCTATGTTTCCGTTGCTTTTAAACGCTCAAATCTCTCTGTCTCTTATACACATCTCCGAGCCC
>CAJXUM010000884.1 GCA_913060855.1 uncultured Lewinella sp.
GGCAGCGTCAGATGTGTATAAGAGACAGGGGCTACAAAGTAGGGCTTTTGTCGACCATTGAAAACCGGATCAATCAACGAGTACTCAGTACGAATTTGACTACCCCGGATGCGATCACTTTAAATGAGTGCCTGCAAGAGATGGTAGAAGAAGGTTGTGCTTACGCTTTTATGGAAGTCAGTTCACATGCCATCGATCAGGGTAGAAGCAGTGGCTTGCATTTCGCTGGTACGATTTTTTCGAACCTCAGTCATGATCATCTAGATTATCATGGCTCCTTCAAGGCTTACTTGGAAACGAAAAAGCGCTTGTTCGACGAATTGCCCAAAACGGCTTTTGCACTGACCAATGTAGATGATAAACGAGGGCCAGTAATGGTGCAAAACACGCGAGCTAAAATATTGACCTATAGCTTGCGGCGAATGGCTGATTTTCGAGTAAAGATTACCGAAAATGCACTGACTGGCCTACACTTGAATTTGGATGGTTTTGATTTTTATAGCCAATTGATTGGCGAATTCAATGCCTACAACCTACTCAGTGTATATGCAGCAGCTGTTGAACTCGGCCAGGATAAAATGGAGGTATTGGCAGCGCTAAGTCAACTGCGAGCCGTACCCGGACGATTTGAGCAAGTGGTGAAGCCAGGTTCAAAGATCATAGGCATTGTGGACTATTCCCATACGCCTGATGCTTTGGAAAAAGTCCTGACCACCATTCATCATTTGCGAGAAGGAAAAGGAAGAATATTGACAGTAGTGGGGTGTGGCGGCGATAGAGATCGGACAAAGCGACCCAAAATGGCAGCCATTGCAGCGAAAATGAGTGATTTGGCCATTTTGACGGCTGATAATCCGCGTTCAGAAGCCCCGATGGCGATTATAGCGGATATGATGGAGGGATTGCCCAGCGAGTTGGAACCAAAGACGTTGCAGCAAGCTGATAGACGCCAAGCTATCCGCATGGCTTGTCAAATGGCCCAGCCGCATGATATTATCCTAGTGGCAGGGAAAGGGCACGAAAATTACCAAGAAATAGCGGGGGTGAAACACCCTTTTGACGATAAAGAAATGCTTAAGGCAGAATTACTGTACAAACCATAAAAACCAAAGGAAGCTAGTTAGATTTGCCCCCATTTCCTAACGGCTTCAAACCAAGTAAACATGCTGATTGAATTAGTTAAATGGCTGGAAAAAGTCTTCGGCGATTTTTTAGGTGCAGGGCTTTTCAACTATATCTCCTTCCGCGCAGGTGTAGCAATGATTATATCGCTAGTGATCTCAATGGTCTTTGGCGGCCGAATCATACGCTATCTGCAAAAACAACAGGTCGGAGAAACAGTGAGAGACCTTGGATTAGAGGGCCAGCTTAAGAAGCAGGGAACACCTACGATGGGCGGTGTGATCATCATCATGGCCATTGTGATTCCTTGCTTACTGATGGCAAAACTGAATAATATTTATATCATTCTGTTGTTGGTCGCTACGCTTTGGATGGGGGTTATTGGTTTTGTGGATGACTACATTAAAGTCTTTCGTAAGAACAAAGATGGCTTGCATGGGAAGTTCAAGATTCTAGGGCAGGTAGGACTTGGTTTGATTATAGGATTGGCGATGTTGTTGAGTGACCAGGTTGTCGTGCGGATGGATGTAAAAGAAGCCCAAAAAATTGGCTTGACAGAAACGGTAGGGGAAAAGCCCGCCACCGTGATTAGTAATGAAGAAAATGCGGTACAAAAGGCCGATTATAAATCGACTTTGACCAACGTACCTTTTTTGAAAGGAGATCGATTTGATTATGCCAGATTAATCCCAATGGCACGAGAAAAGTCTCGGAAATGGGTCTGGCTATTGTTTATACCCTTTGTGATATTTTTGGTAACAGCCGTCAGTAATGCGGCGAATTTGACAGATGGATTAGATGGACTAGCCACCGGAATTTCGGGGATAGCTGGGGTGACCCTAGGTATTTTAGCCTATGTCTCCGGAAATGCGATCACCGCGAATTACCTGGATATCATGCATCTGCCAGGCACTGGCGAGATGGTGATTTTTGCAGCTAGTTTGATCGGAGCCTGTATTGGTTTTTTGTGGTACAATGCTTTTCCCGCACAAGTCTTTATGGGCGATACGGGAAGCCTCACATTAGGAGGAATTATTGCTGCCATGGCCATTTTGCTACGAAAGGAGTTATTGATTCCCATTTTATGTGGGGTATTCATGATGGAAACACTTTCGGTCATTATCCAGGTTACCTATTTCAAATACACCAAGCGTAAATATGGAGAAGGACGGCGGGTATTTTTAATGTCTCCTTTGCATCATCACTACCAAAAGAAAGGGATGCCGGAAGCTAAGATCGTTACTCGTTTCTGGATTGTAGGCATCTTGTTGGCGGTCATTACCATATTAACATTGAAAATCCGCTAAGGTATGAAAGTTGCGATTTTAGGCGCCGGAGAGAGTGGGGTAGGAGCCGCCCTATTGGCCGCAAGAGAAGGCGCAGAAGTGTGGGTGTCAGACAAGGGCAAGATTGCAGATCATTATAAAGAAGAATTAGTAAAAAATGGCCTTCCATACGAGGAAGGACAACATACTTGGGAGAAAATTACACAAGCCGACCTGGTGATTAAAAGCCCAGGCATTCCGGATAAAGTAGCGCTTATCCAAGCATTAGTAGCCAAAGGCATACCCGTTATTTCTGAAATCGAATGGGCTAGCCGCTACACTTCTTCTCCCATCATTGGCATCACTGGAAGTAATGGTAAAACCACGACCACCACTTTACTGAACCATCTTTTGATCACCGCAGGAATGGAGGTAGGAATGGCAGGAAATGTAGGAAAGAGTTTTGCCCGACAGTTGGTAGAAGCCCCTAAGGCACTGTATGTCTTAGAATTGAGCAGCTTCCAACTAGATGGCATTGATACTTTTAAACCTAATCTGGCTTTACTACTCAATATTACTGCAGATCACTTGGATCGGTACGACTATCAATTGGAAAATTACATCCGATCGAAGTTTAGAATCAGTCTTAACCAAGCTAGCGGGGATCAGTTCTTGTATTTTCAAGAAGACCCCAATACGATGGCTTTTTTATCACTGGTGCCCAAAGGGGTGGAACTGAAAGGCATATCCAAAACCAATATTCAATCTAAAACGGTTGTGGCCAATGGATCTACCTTTGATTTGACAGATACCCAACTACGTGGCGCACACAATGCATTGAATGCCTTGTTTGCCATACACGCAGCACAGTATCTGGAGGTAAGTACCGCAGCAATACAAGCCGGTTTGGAAAGCTTTCAACCTGTTCCTCACCGCTTAGAATCTGTGGCTACGATAGCGGAAGTGGAGTATATCAATGATAGCAAAGCGACCAATGTAGATGCCGTTTTTTATGCATTGCAGGCCATGGAAAAACCGATTGTCTGGGTGGTAGGAGGGGTAGATAAGGGGAATGATTATCAGCCTTTATTGCAGCTAGTGAGAGACAAGGTAAAAGCCATTGTATGCTTAGGAGTAGATAACCAAAAAATCATTGACGCCTTTGGCGACTTTGAGATTCCAATAAAAGAAACACAAGACGCAGCAAAGGCTGTGCAAGTGAGTCGAGATTTATCAGTGCCGGGTGATGTTGTTCTACTTTCTCCAGCTTGTGCCAGTTTTGATTTATTCAAAAACTACCTGGACAGAGGAGATCAATTTCGCGAAGCGGTTTTAATAACTGTCTCTTATACACATCTCCGAGCCCACGAGACCGAGGCTGATCT
>CAJXUM010000885.1 GCA_913060855.1 uncultured Lewinella sp.
GATCAGCCT
Source organism: uncultured Lewinella sp. (assembly GCA_913060855.1). Taxonomy (GTDB): domain Bacteria; phylum Bacteroidota; class Bacteroidia; order Chitinophagales; family Saprospiraceae; genus DT-111. Next base: position 10 of record CAJXUM010000885.1, read on the forward strand.
CGGTCTCGTGGGCTCGGAGATGTGTATAAGAGACAGTTGGCGGATGGTACCAAACCTACACCAGAAAAAGGAATCTTGTATTTATTAAAGTAAACCCATTAAAACAAGCCCAGGTTTTGCTGGAATAGACCTTGAAGTTTCTCTGTTGAGGTCCAATTCAGCTAATTCTCAGGGACAATGAAAACCGATCAAAATGAAATACCTATATAGCCTTATTATTCTTTCGTTTTTTTCTGTTGAGCTCGCCGCACAACTTCTTACCCCCTACACGCTTTACCGCGATCAATGGGGGGTAGTAAACCCGGCGAGTATCTCCAATAATTATACTGTGGATGAATATGTATTCTCCGTGGCTGCGACCGACCGGCACCAATGGCTGGGCAATGGCTTCAACTGGGATTATTCTCCGAATACGCAGGTACTCAACTTTGAAGGAGTACTGGAACGTGATAACATTGTAGTCGGGGGGCACATTATGCAAGACCGAACAGGCGCGCTTTCTACCTTAGGCGCCTATGGCCGTTTTGCCTATATGATTCCTTTAGACCGTTTGGGACGCCAAAGGCTTTCTGTGGGTTTATCCCTGGGATTGGTACAAACTCGTTCTCGTATCGATGGCTCTGATTCCAAGTATTTTGATGTGCCAGAAGATGATATTGTGGCTGGTGCGGTTATGAATCCAGATGTTAGTTTAGGCATATTCTACTTCAATGAGGATATCTGGTATGCCGGAGTATCTATTCCGCAAATTTTGAGTTATAGTGCGGAATTTGGAGAGGATCAATTGGTTTATTCTCTTCGCCAACCTCGTCATTATTATGCGGTAGCAGGCGGATATATTCCATTTGACTTCTTTGGATTTGGAGATGGTTCCTCTTTCCTGGAATTATCGGGATGGGCGAGGTATTTACCTTTACGCCAGAGTAAAACAGATTCTTTCTCACACCTTTTCCGGATTGATGGAAATGCGCGCTATCAGCATAATCAAATTGCTTGGGTGGGCATTGGCTTGGGCTCTGCCTTGGCTTTGGAATATACTTTTTTGCATACAGAATTGGGCTTCATAGCGGGGGAGAACATGAATTTTGAAAAGAGCCAATTGAAGATTGGGTTGGCCCTCGATTTTACAATTGGTGATCCCATACAACGCTTGGGACCCAGTGCGGAGATCAATGTGATGTTTTCCTGGTATTAAAGGGTTTGGAAATAAATAAGGTACGCAAGAAGGCGTAGCTATTTTGGTGTGAGGCTAGGCCAGAGAACCGATTATGGCCATAGCCACATGAGGGTTCGAACAACGACGCCTGACATCAAAAGAGCAAGCCGAACGTGTAGGTTATTTTTTTCCAAAGCCCTTAATTGATCATCCCATTTTGATTACTTGGGAAATACCAAAGCATAGGAATGAAAGAGAAACAGCTGGTACATACAGAGGTGGTGCGCAATGGCGAACGTTTCCCGCTGGTCATCGTCTGTGAAGATATGCTTGATCCACTAAATGTAGGCTCAGTATTTCGTTTGGCGGATGCTATGGGCGTATCGAAAATATATCTGACAGGCATGTCCGTAGCGCCTCCCCATCGGAAGATTACGAAGACCTCACGTTCTACCGAGAAGGTGGTTCCCTACACGAAAGAAGAAAGTAAGTCTTCAGTCATAGCAGGGCTGAAAGCCGCTGGCTATTGCCTCATCGGTTTAGAAATCACCAGCGAAAGTCAATCTATTTTTGACTTTCGCTTTGGTGCATTCGATAAAATAGCCTTATGGGTAGGGAGTGAAAATACTGGTATTTCTGCTGCGGTGGTGTCAGAATTGCAGCATTGTGTTCATATTCCCATGCAAGGCACGAATTCTTCCATGAATGTAGTACAAGCCTTAGGTATGGGGGTATTTGAAGCGGTGAGGCAGTTGGGGGAAGTCAGGAAGTCGTAAATCGTCAGTGGCAAACTTAGCCGCGCGCAGATTTCCCCTTCAAGGGATAAAGGGGCTTGGAGTGGCAACGCTTGGAATCGCCGGAACGTCTAGCAAGTCATAATCGGGCAAACCTAGCCGCGCGCAGATTTCCCCTTCAGGGGACAAAAGGGGCGCGTAGTGGCAACGCTTGGAATCGCCAGAACGTCTGGCAAGCCATAATCGGGCAAACCTAGCCGCGCGCAGATTTCCCCTTCAGGGGACAAAGGGGCGCGTAGTGGCAACCTTGGAAGCGATCCCCTTAAAGACAAAAGGGGCGCGTAGTCCGTAATCAGGAAATTCGATCATGCAATAAGTTGCCTAATAAATACCCTACATCCAAAATACAGACCTGTGAAACTAGACCTAATCGACCGAATCAAATCCATTAGATATGCGCTGAAATATGCCAATGATCCGATCACTGGCATGATGGAAAATTTTGAAAAATACGGCGAGACTTATAGTGGATATTTAGGAGCTATTCAACCGATGATGGTAACTAAGAATCCTGAAATTGTTCGGCACGTGCTGCAAAAAAATCATCGGAATTATATTAAGACGCCGATGATATTCGATAAGCTTCGGCGGTTTTTGGGGAATGGCCTCTTGACCAGCGAAGGCAGTTACTGGTTACAACAGCGGCGCTTGATCCAACCCGGGTTTCACCGACAACGCTTGGAAGCCTTGGTAGAGATCATGGATCGGGTAATTATAGACTCGGAAAAGCAGTTGGCCGGAAAAGAAGAAATGGAGATCGATATTTATCCGATGATGATGCGTTTGGCCTTTGATATGGTCAGTCGCTCCTTATTTAGTACGGCAATAGAAGAAAAGAAGCTTGATTTTTTGAGTAATAGCCTGACGACCTTACAATCTTTTCTGGTGCAACAGATTCGACAACCTTATCTAAATCCTTGGTTTCGGATTTCGGGGCAATTACAAGAAAAGTTGAAATTGAGCCAAGCTGCGGATGATATATTATTAGACATTATCAGCCAACGCAGGGCCTCTCAGGAAGAACACCACGATTTGCTCCAAATGCTATTGGAGTCCCGATATGAAGAAACAGGGGAGGGGATGACGGATCAGCAATTGTTGGACGAATCAAACATTATCATTACAGCAGGGCATGAAACCTCAGCCAATGCCTTATCCTGGATTTTTTATCTTTTGGCGCAGCATCCGCTTGAAGTTGAAAAACTTCGTACGGAATTGGAGACCGTGTTGGGAGATAGAAGACCCAATTTTGCCGACCTTCGGCAACTGCCTTACACCACTCAAGTCATTGAAGAAGGCATGCGCTTATATCCCCCCGCTTGGATAACGGATCGGCAGTCTGTCGCAGATGATGAAATTAATGGGGTTCATATTCCAAAAGGGACGATGGTGGTACTCATGATTTATGCTTTACACCATGACCCTCAGCATTGGTCTGATCCAGCTGCTTTCAGACCCGAGCGCTTTGCGCCAGAAGCGAAGAAGAAGTTACCACCTTATACCTACCTACCCTTCGGCGGCGGCCCACGCCTTTGTATCGGCAATAATTTTGCAATGATGGAAATGCAGTTGGTATTAGCTCATTATATTCGAAAGTATGATTTCAGTTTGGTACAGGACCAAGCGGTAGAAATGCTGCCTTTAGTTACCCTGCGACCTAAGAAGGGCATTCAGCTTTCCCTACGAAAAATAGCATAGTCAAAATACACATATGAAATAAATTGTATAATAATTTTAATATTTTATTTGAATTCGTACTTTTGTAATATTCTTATTATCCCCCCCTTAAATAATAAGAAAGAACAAAACC
>CAJXUM010000886.1 GCA_913060855.1 uncultured Lewinella sp.
CGAGATCAGCCTCGGTCTCGTGGGCTCGGAGATGTGTATAAGAGACAGGGCTATGTAGAAGTAGATGGAGGAAATATTTTTGCTAGTACCGATGCTTGGACTGCACCCGTCTATTCTGAAACTGGCCCAGATGGTAATCTTTGGGTAGCCGATTGGTACAATCCCGTCATACAGCATAATCCAGACAAACGAGGAATGGATAACCAAATATGGAATGCCGATAAAGGAGAAGGCAATGCCCATTTAAACGAATTCCGCGACAAGAAACATGGTCGGATTTACATTATCAAACATAAAAAAGGAAAGAAATCCCCGATCAAAGCCTTAGATGCTAGTGACGATGCTGCACTGGTACAAGCGATTCAAAGCGATAATATGTTTTGGCGAACCACAGCGCAGCGGCTGATCGTGGAAGAGAATAAGCAATCCTTAGTACCGGATTTATTACAATTGGCCAGTACGGAGGATAGCGGCAATGGTCTAGCAAAAATACATGCGCTTTGGGCGCTAGATGGAATTGGTGCATTGGAAGGAGCGACAGCAGAAGAAGTGCTATCAAAAATACTATCGGGTTCTTCTTATGGCGCGCAGCGAGCGGCTATTGCCCTACTCCCAGATACAGAAGCAGGGAGTAATTTGTTGGCCGGAGCGGATCTTTTGACTAGTGATAATTTGCAATTGCGTTTGACAGCCCTTCTGCGTGCAGGAGAATTACCAGAAACAGATGCCCTCTACCAAGCTATAGATTTATTGGCAAAAGATACGCTAACTAGTACTGATAAATGGTTAAATGCCGCGACTAAGGTATATCACAAAACTCCAAATTTGGCAGAAGTAAATCCAGAAAATGTAGTCATGGTATTGCCGACTGCAGATATGGGGAAATCCCGCTGGAAGTACGTGGAAGAAAAACCAGCGGATGATTGGTACAAGACCGCTTTCTCGGATAGTAATTGGAAAAGGGGAGAGTCCGTTTTTGGTAAAAAAGGGATGGAAGAAGCCAAGACGACCTGGACGACCTCCGACATCTGGTTGCGTCGGGAATTTACCTTGAATGAAACGATGGAAGAACCCGTATTGAAAATCATGCATGATGATAATTACGAGGTATATATTAATGGAGAACTACTGATGGCCGAAGCCACGGTGAGTGCAGAGTACAAGTATATCAAGATAGGTACAGAAGAAGCCGGCTTATTCAAAAAAGGCAAAAACCTGATTGCGGTGTATTGCCATGATAAGGGCGGTGGGAAATATATCGATGTCGGATTGGGAAAAGTCGTTAAACCGAAAGCGGATGTCATTTTCAATATCAATACCGTCAGTCAAAAGATGGCTTATGACAAAACCTTATTGAAAGCGGAGGCAGGACAAACGGTTCAAATTAGATTGAATAATGGCGATGAGATGCCGCATAATCTCGTGGTAATCCAAGCAGGAAGCCTTCCCGCCTTTGGTAAAGTCGTAGACGCCTTCTTGAAAGACCCTGCGGCGGCGGAAAGCGCTTATGTGCCAAACTCGCGCTATTTGATAGCAGCTACTGATATGCTGGAACCAGGGGAATCCGGTACTATTACTTTTGAACTCCCTGATATCCCAGGCCGATATCCTTTCGTTTGTACCTTCCCTGCCCATTGGGAGACCATGCAGGGAGAAATCATCGTGACCGCTCCCGGTAGCTATATCTCCGATGATCCCACAGCGCTGCAAGTTGCCATTATGGGCGGTGGAGGATCACATGATTTTCTCCAGTTTTTCGGTAAGGCTGATGGGAAAGTGATGAGTGAAGCGGGGAAGAATTCTATCATTTATACGGAGGATCCCGAACACCTTACAAGGATGCTGGATGATTTGGATGTATTGGTGCTGTCCAACAACCAACCCTTTAGTCGAGCCACACAAACTACCATTTTGGATCGAGCGCGAGCGGGTATGGCCATGATGATTAATCACCCTAGCACCTGGTATAATTGGAAAGACTGGCCACAATATAATAAGGAGTTGGTGGGTGGCGGTTCTCGTTCCCATGAAAAATACCAAGAATTTGAAGTCGAGGTGTTAAAGGGAGATCATCCGATTATGCGGAATGTACCTAGCAAATTCAATATAGTGGATGAACTGTACCGTTGGGAGAAAGACCCAGAAGGGACTGATATCGAGGTCTTAGCAATCGGCAGGAGCCTCAAGACCGGAGAAGAATATCCCGTTATCTGGACGGTGCAACACTCGGGTACAACAATCGTTTGTAATACGCTCGGGCATGATGCAAAAGCACATGACTTAAAGGCCTTTCAAACGATACTAGTCAATAGCATACAATGGGTTAGAGGACAGCTTGACATATAGGACAGAAGCGAGAGGCCAGAAGAGAGAGGAGAGAAGCGAGATCGGCTAGATGGTTGGCTGAAGCCTTGCCTCAGCAGTCTCTTTTCTTTCCTCTCTCTTCTCTCCTCTCGCTTCTGTCATCTAAATGCAATAGGTTAATCGGGTAAAGAGAAAGCGACCAACATACCCGCATGTATGGGTTTTCCTTTGGCACCGCCAGCAGAAATGACGACGTATTGTTTGCCATTCGCATAGTAGGTACTAGGGGTAGCATTCCCATCAAAGGGTAAATCGTGCTCCCAGAGCATGGCCCCCGTATTGGTGTCAAATGCCCGGAATTTTTCATCTGCTGTTGCCCCGATAAACAACAAACCGCTGGCCGTTACGACCGGCCCGCCATAGTTTTCTGTCCCTGTAATGGGAATACCACGTGCGCTCAATGCCTTAAATTCTCCCAAAGGTACCTTCCATTTGATGGTACCGTTGTTGAGATCTACGGCATTGAGTGTACCCCATGGAGGCTTGATAGCCGGGTATCCCTCATCATCTAACCAACGCTGGAAACCTCGGAATACGTAAGGCGGAATGTCCTCATTTTGGAAAAGTGGCTTGTATTCGTTTTTTAAGTCCAAAATGAAATCAGCAATAGCTTGTTTACGTTCTTCCGGTAATTGATCAAAAGCGGGCATTCGACCACCCCCATTATTGATCACCTGGATTACTGCTGTCCGATCCAGGCGTGGAGATAGATTATCTAGGGCCGGAAAGCCATTGTCTAGGTTACCTTTTCGATCAATACCGTGACAGGAGGCGCATTGAATGCGATAGTGCTTTTCACCATAAGGAAAAGGACCACCATCGGCTTGCTTGGTGGGAACCAATTGGTAAAACCAAGGCATTTCATTGACATTGACATACAAAATACCGTTGGGATCTGCTGCTGCTCCACCCCATTCCATACCACCATCATAGCCAGGAAACATAATCACTTGTTCCAGACTAGGTGGAGGATAAGGACCATAATTCCCAGATTGCTTGAGTACATCTTTGGACATTTGGTTGGCCTTGGGAGAGATATTTGAATAATCATCGGTCGTATATTTTTGTCGCATCAATGGGGGCGGACGAGTGGGGAAAGGTTGGGTAGGCCAGGTCTGGATCTCCTCGATCTTGGATGCCGTAGTAGGGCGCTCCTCAATGGGCCACAAGGGTTCTCCTGTAACTCTATTGAATACAAACAATAGCCCCATTTTCGTGCCTTGGGCCACGACATCCAGTTTTGTACCTTGATGAGTGACCGTTAGCAAAGTAGGAGGAGCTGGCATATCTAGGTCCCAAAGATCGTGATGTACCAATTGCTGGTGCCAAAGCCTTTCTCCTGTATTGGCATCCCTGTCTCTTATACACATCTCCGAGCCCACGAGACCGAGGCTGATCTCGT
>CAJXUM010000887.1 GCA_913060855.1 uncultured Lewinella sp.
CTTCGTCGGCAGCGTCAGATGTGTATAAGAGACAGGTTATTTATGATGTGTGTTTTAAATGGTTAGAAGTATTTAAAACATCAATTTGATAGTATAAACATGCTTCAAAGGCTTTACTTCAAAAAATAGAATCATCGAGATTAGGGAAAATACTAATGTTGGGCTTCTACGTACAGCTACTATAACAATTGTGCGAGATTTCTTGAGATTCTGAAAGCCCAAGGAGATTTATTTGTTGATGGGCTTAAATTTCTATAGAAGATTGTAAATTGAGTAGGCTACTTATATTGTGGGAATCATAGATTGGAACTACTTACCCGCAAGATTTGTTAGTTAAAAAATAGTACTTTTATAAAAAATCTAGTTATGACTATAGTTCTTAAACGATCAAGTGATAAGGCTAGTATAGAAAAGCTGCTTGGATCTTTACCACAAACCAGCAAATTTGATGCTCACAAGTTTTGTGGAAAATTGAAGTTAAGTCAATCACCATTAGCTATCCAACAAATAATGAGGGATGAGTGGAAATAGTATCCTAATAGACACTAATATTGCACTTTATCTTTTAAACGGCGACAACACCATTGCTGAATTGCTAGATGGGAAGGATGTTTATCTTTCGTTTATTTCAGAATTGGAGCTTCTAGGGTTCCAAGATTTGAGAGATGAAGATTTACCACTAATAGAAGAATTCTTAAATAGTTGTATCATCGTCGATCTAAATCAAGCCATCAAGAAAATTACTATTGAACTTAAACGTGCTCAAAAAATAAAACTCCCCGATGCGATTATTGCTGCTACCTCAAAATATATGAACCTACCTTTAATTTCAGCGGATCAAGGATTCGAAAAGATAACAGAACTTCAGTTTATTAAATACGAATTGAAATAACAACCAGAGTTCGATGCCGATAAGAAAAAGTTAGAAGAAATGAGGTTATTTATGAGAAGATAGGGAAAGGAAGGGCGAGAAACAAGCACATTGGATGCGTAATAGGTGAAAGTATAAAGAAAATAGAAAGCCATAACTCGTTCTTTTCGAATAAGTTATGGCTTTGTTTGTAAGTGACCCCGGGAGGATGATTTCATGATCCTCTTAGGGACCGAATTCCGAGCACCAACCGCAACAAATTTGAAAAATTTGTTGCGGTTGTATTTGTATCTCCGTCTTTTGAATGCATTCAACCGCCTCCTATACAAAAACAAAAACGCCTTCAGCGATGCTGAAAGCGTTTGGTGCTCTTAGTGACCCCGGGAGGGTTAAGCTTTTAAGTTTTATATGTCTGGTTATCATTAGTTTATAGTTTTGCTTATAGCAACTTAGACGTTTTTTAGAAGTTTTTATATGGGGAGTTTAGCATGGTTTAAGCTTTCTTACCCTAAACTAAAAGAGTAGTTTTTTTACATCTCAGAATATATCTGGTGCACAGATTAGCATACACATTCTTATTCAAATCCTGTTTCTAGGTCAACTCTTGGCTATGTTTCTTCCCCTAAAACTTCTTGTGTTCTTCAACTTCGAAGGTTGCAGACAGTCTTACCACAAAAGCTAGCATTAGGTTCATAGATAAAGATGTCCTTAGTTGGCCACAAGAGCCGAATAAAGACAGGTATGGCTATTTAGGGTACTTATACTTGGCCAAATATTTTATTTTTCATTACTTTTGGCCAAATAAAATATGCAGTTATGACTGATATCATTGGCCGAGAGGCCGAAATCAGAACATTAAATAAGATAAGTAGTAGTAGAAAGTCTGAGTTTGTGGCAGTATATGGAAGAAGAAGGGTGGGGAAGACCTTCCTGATTAGAGAGTTCTTTCAATATGAGTTCGATTTCCAGTTAACAGGCTTGGCCAATGCAACTACCAAACAACAGCTTACGAATTTTCACGCGTCCTTGCAGCGTCAATCTCCCTCCGCTAGTGATTCTATTCCGCCTAATTGGTTTGAAGCCTTTCAACGACTTATTACTTATTTAGAACAAATTGAAGCTGCTCGCAAGAAGGTAGTCTTCCTTGATGAACTACCGTGGTTGGATACCAAACGATCGGATTTCATGATAGCCTTAGAGCACTTCTGGAATAGTTGGGCCAGCAATAGAAAGGATATCATATTGGTCACTTGCGGTTCTGCCGCCTCCTGGATGATCAATGAGTTGATCAATAATCATGGAGGCTTACATAATCGTGTGACGGAAAGAATCAAGGTTCATCCCTTCACACTTAAAGAATCGGAACAATTACTTCAATCAAAAAAGAATGTATTGGATAGATACCAGATCCTTCAGCTCTATATGGTTATGGGTGGAATCCCTTACTATCTTGATGCTGTCTCACCCGAAAGAAGTGCAGCTCAAAATATCGAAGACCTGTGTTTTCGTGAGGGTGGTTTATTGACTAGGGAGTATCAAAACCTTTTCGCTTCTCTTTTTAAGAATGCATCGAAGCATGAAGCAATTATCGCCAGTTTGGCTACCAAAACGAAGGGAATGACCAGGAATGAATTGATCAGGAACACAGGCATGAAAACCGGAGGAAGTATTAGTAGGCGACTCGATGAGCTTGAAGAAAGTGGCTTTATTTCTCGATATAGTCCCTTTAATAGGAAGTCCAAAACAACCCTGTACCGACTATCGGACTTTTACAGTTTCTTCTATCATAAGTTCATCAAAAGTCACCAAAATATTGGAGATGGTACTTGGTTAAATGCCATTGATAGTCCAAGACAAAGAGCTTGGGCTGGCTTTGCCTTTGAACAGATATGTCTGGCTCACGTTCCTCAAATCAAAAAAGCCTTAGGTATCAGTGGCGTGCTTAGTCATGCAGTTTCTTGGCGCAGTAAATCCTCGGAGGACGGGGCACAGGTTGATTTACTTATTGATCGGAGAGATCAGGTGATCAACCTTTTTGAGCTTAAATACTCGATCAACCCTTATATCATTGATAAATCCTACGCCGACAGACTTCGGAAGAAAATAGCCATTTTCAAATCTGAAACGAAGACTAGAAAGGCGATATTCTTAACCTTTATTACCACCTTTGGCCTTGTTCAAAATGCGCATGCTGCATCCCTTGTCCAGCAGGATATACCCATGGATGTATTATTTGAATGACGTGTGTTATTTCAGGTACTGGCATTAATTCAGGTGTTTGATACGTCATTAAAGAGTTTGAAAAAGTCAGAAAAAATTTGGCTACTTATGGGAAGATAAGGGAAGCAGCGGCTAGGAGCAAGTGTTTTGGGCGCGATCGTCTGAATATATGGCTTACTTTGTAAGTGACCCCGTGAGGGTTAATGGTTTTGGTTTAAGTTATTGATAAACAGATAGTTGTGTTTTTTTATTTCTCTTGTGTTAGGAAATAGTAAGAAGTTTTTTCTTCTTCCTCAATCCTTCATTCTTCTATCAATTTCTTCAAAATTCCAATTATTTCTTCTACTCCTTGCAGTATGGAGGCAATATCTTTTTGGTCAATTAAATTAAAATCTTCGTAGTCGGCGTCCTGTCTCAAGGCGAAAAGCTTATTATAGATAACACCATATTTGCGATCCAATCTTCCAGTCTTTATCAATTCTTGATTGAACTTTGTCTTTACCCCACTATGTGTGATAGCTTTAATCTCGTAGAAAACGAGATAAGCAGTGGCCATATAAAAGCAGGCATAATAGAGTCTATTCGCTCCGGAATTCCATCTTTCTTCTTGTATTAGGAGCCTGTCTCTTATACACATCTCCGAGCCCACGAGACCGAGGCTGATCTCGT
>CAJXUM010000888.1 GCA_913060855.1 uncultured Lewinella sp.
GTGGGCTCGGAGATGTGTATAAGAGACAGTGCCAACAGAACTGCTGTAGATCCCGACGGTACGGTGACCGTTCAATCAGGAATGGTGGATGGTATCGAATACCTCGAAATCTACAAAGGTACCGATTATGAAAATCCGGTTTTTGATGAATCCAAGCACTATTTCTGGCCATTGCCGATTAGTGTCTTGTCACAAAATCCAAACTTGAAACAGAACCCAGGTTGGTAATCTACTGACCTTGGTATACTAGTGGTGAAAGTCACTAGTGACATAAAAGACTCGGTATTTGTGGCTATCTAAGCTGCAAATGCCGAGTCTCTATCTCGATTTATTGCTATTCTCTGAACGGGTTTCCTACCCGTCATTCTACGCTTACTTTTTTAGACTATCACGGTATCCGATTTCCTTTGTTAATCTTTCAATAAAACACTTGAAGATGCAAGCGACCTATAGGCATTTGGCGTTTCTTTTCCTTTGGATTTTCATTGTGAATGCTACTCCTGTGAGTGTAAGGGCTCAAGTAGAGCACAAAATTCCTGCTTTAGAAAACCCAATGTCTGTTGCCTATCTTCAGGAAAACCTGAACAAACGAAGCCCTCGATTGGTGCTAAATGCACGTATCGAAAAAGACTTACGTAAAAAACTAAAGCGAGATCCCCTTCTACAAAACATGTATCAGGCTTTGCAGCTTAATGCAAAGACCATTCAAGAGAAGCCCTTACTCGAAAGAATAAAAACAGGTAGACGACTACTATCCGTTTCAAGAGAAATGCTCTATCGCATGAATGTATTGGGGATGGTCTACCGAATAGATAGAGACAAAGTTATCCTGGATCGCATCAATCAGGAAGTGTTAGCAGTTTGCGCTTTTTCAGATTGGAATCCTTCCCACTACCTCGATGTAGCAGAAATGGCATTGGCAGTAGCTATAGCCGTAGATTGGGCGGGTAAAGATCTACCTGCAGCGACGGTGACACTGGCTAAAAAAACGCTCATTGAAAAAGGAATAAAGCCCAGCTATAATAAAAAGGGAAATACTGGTTGGGTGAATGGCACCAACAATTGGAATCAGGTTTGTCATGGGGGAATGATTGCAGCAGCTATTGTGATTGCAGAAGAGGACCCGGAGCTAGCTGCGAAAACCATTAGCCGTGCCCTAGACGGCATGCCCCACGCTTTGATTGAATATGGCCCCGATGGGGTTTATCCAGAGGGATCCACCTACTGGGGATATGGCACCAGTTTTTCTGTAGTAACTGCTGCCATGTTTGAAAGTGCTTTCGGCACTGATTTTGGTCTGGGAGATTACCCAGCTTTTAAAGAAAGCGCGCTCTTTAGAGTATTAAGTACCGGTCCTTCGGGCAGGTATTACAATTTTGCTGACTGCGGAGATAAGCGAAATGAAAATGGCGATATTATCCTGGCCTGGTTTGCCGCGAAATCAGGAAATCCTTTGTTTTTCGAAAAAGAAAGATTTATGCGTCCACCCGCAGACATGGGCAAACTATCCCGTGTTGCTGGGGCCAGCTTAGTATGGCTTTCTCAATATGAACCATCGACGCCTGGGAAAGTACCCAGTGCTTGGAAAGGAGATGGCTCTAATCCAATAGTTTTTTTCACAGGAGGGCCCAACGATCCGCATCAATATTACTTTGGAGGGAAAGGAGGTAGAGGCACGGTCAACCATGGTAATATGGACGGAGGTTCCTTCATTTTTGCCTTGAATGGAGTACGTTGGGTAGTGGACCCAGGGAATCAAAGTTATCATCAACTAGAAAAAACCGGCTTTAATTTGTGGGGGAGATGTCAAGATTGCGAAAGGTGGAAGCTATTAAACAAAAACAACTATGGGCATAGTACCTTAACGGTTAATAATGCCTTACATGTTGTGGATGGATTGGCCAGCATAACTGATTTTCAGCAAGGCGAAAAGCCAAGGGCAAGACTCGATATGACCCCCACTTTTAAAGGCCAACTTAAAAGCGCATCGAGACAATTTACTAAGGACAGTCCTACTTCTTTAGTGATTGAAGATCAATTGGAAACCTCCGCGGAAACCGAACTGGTGACTTGGCAATTAATGACCACCGCCGATGTCGCTATGGTAAAAGGAGGGGCCATTCTATCGAAGGATGGCAAACGACTGAAATTAGAAAATTTATCACATCCAGACTTATCTGTCTCCGTCATTGCCCTGGACCCAACTCCCTTTGAACTCGATAGAAGAATTGAAGGGCTGAAGCGCATTGAAATTCGTTACCCGGCTTACCTATTTGCGGAAGGAAAAGGGAAGATAAAAGTTCGATTATCTGGTTTAGATGCAGGAGAATGATACGCGACTACCTGAAGGAGTGCATGTTGTTTATTTGCTGCCTTACGGTGGCCTACTTTCCTTTAGGATTGTTGGGGCAAACTTGCTTATCAGGGGGAATAACATTCAGTACACAAGAAGCCATTGATAATTTCTCGGCCAACTTTCCCGATTGCAATACTATTGTAGGGACGGTGACCATCGAGGAAGCAAGCTCGGGGGCGATCGAGAACTTAGCGGGCTTGTCCGCTATTATTTCGATTGGCGAAGCCCTGGTAATTAATCAAAATACGGCCTTAAGCAGTTTAGAAGGACTAAACAATCTTACTACTGTTGGGGGGCGGTTGACCATTAGTAATAACGCTATCTTAGAGAATCTGCAAGGATTAGAAGCGCTCGATACAATAGTATCTAGTTTGCGCATATCCAATAATACTGCCTTGTCTGCCCTGACAGGTTTACGTGACTTACATTATCTTTTTCAAGACCTAAGTATTGAAAACAACAAGTCCCTGAACAATCTAAAGGGCTTAGATTCTCTCCGACATATTGACGGCCAAGTTAATATTTCCTCGAATCCAAGGCTGACCAGTCTCGATGGGTTGGACCAGCTACAAAGCGTTGGCAATATATTCCAGCTATATAACAATCCGCTATTACAAAGCCTAAACGCTTTGGCTGCACTTCAATCCGTAGGTAGTGATTTTATAATTGATGAGAACCAACGTTTGCCGACCTTGCAAGGATTGGAGGCACTGGAATCAGTCGGCGGTTTCCTGCAAATCGTCAATCAACCGATCTTGAATAACCTGAGCGGACTCCGAGAACTCAAGCAAGTTGGAGGACTCCTACAAGTGTTTAACAATAAGCTGCTGAGTAGCTTGTCAGGACTAGATAGCATCGATCACAAAAGCTTCAATAGCCTGGCCTTAATCTCCAATCCCAACTTAACCGAATGCAGTGTAAAAAGCATTTGCAATTACTTGGGCGAGACAAGCCCGGTTCATTCCATCAGTGGAAACCGTAGTGGCTGCCTTACTACAGCGCAAATATTAGCGGCGTGTAAGCGGCAAGGCCAAAACAGTCAGCCGGGTCAGCCTAGTGATATTTTGTTGTTCCCGAATCCCACCAAGGGAAAGGTATTCATCAAAGGACGGACGATAGGTGGGGCTCAGGTCGTACTATATGATACGGCTGGCCGAAAAATCAGCACAAGAATAGTAGCGGAACAGACTTTCAACATTGAAGAATTAGCGGTAGGTTATTATCGCCTTCGTATTTTTGCTGGTGATCGTGTGTTCAATAAGTCCTTAATTAAGTTGGACTAACCTTAACCTACCTTTAGGATAATCTTGCCTGTGTTTAAATTATCTTCCATTCGTTGGTGTGCCGCAGCTACTTCCTGTCTCTTATACACATCTCCGAGCCCACGAGACCGAGGCTG